>CAYNWC010000046.1:0-9298 GCA_964400805.1 uncultured bacterium
TATGACCAATATGGCGAAGAGGGGCTCCGTGGAGCGGGCGTTGGCGGCGGGGCCAGCGGCTTCCCTGGCGGCGGCTTCTCCTCGATGGAAGAGGCGCTCCGCACCTTTATGGGCGCCTTTGGCGGCAATCGCGGTGGCGGCGGAGGAGGCGAATCGATTTTCGACTCCTTCTTCGGAGGCGGTGGGGCTGGCTTTGAAGAAGAGAGCCGTAAAGGGGCCAGCAAGAAAGCGACCATCAAAATCACTTTTGAAGAGGCCGCCCGCGGCACTGAGAAAGAACTCGCCATCACCAACTATATCGCCTGTTCGACGTGCGACGGCTCCGGCGCCAAATCGCGCGCCAGCATCAAGACCTGCTCCACTTGCCAAGGGAAAGGGCAACTCTTCCAGAGCCGCGGATTCTTCAGCATGTCGAGCGTCTGTCCCCACTGTGGTGGCGCTGGCCAAGTGATCACCGATCCGTGCAAAACCTGTAGCGGAGCGGGCCGCACCAAAGACAAACAGCGGATCAAAGTGCGCATCCCCGCTGGCGTCGACACTGGCATGCGTCTCAAGATGAGTGGCTATGGCGATGCGGGAGAAGCGGGCGGTCCTGCCGGAGATCTCTACGTCCAAATCGAAGTGGAGCCCCACGAGGCCTTCACGCGCGAAGGAGATGACGTTTACCTTGAGCTCCCCCTCACCTTCCCCGACGCCGCTCTCGGCTGCAAGAAAGATGTGCCCACGCCCCTCGGCGAGCAAGCCCGCGTCCAAATCCCCGAAGGGACCCAAAGCGGCAAGCTCTTCCGCATCAGCGGCAAAGGCTTCCCCAACGTCCACGGCCAAGGGCACGGCGATCTCCTCGTCCGCATCTCCGTCGAGACCCCCGTCAAGCTCTCCGAAAAGCAAAAAGAGCTTCTCCGCGCCCTCGAACAGCTCGAGTCTCCGCAGAACCATCCTCGCAAAAAGACCTTCCTCGACAAAGTCAAAGGCTTCTTTTCTCAATAAGTGACAAGTCTGTCACATTTTGCGCGCAAAAAGTGACAAAAATGGCACATTTTACAAGCAGAGTTATCCCAAAGACCGTTTGGCTCTGTCTAGATCTTTCGACAGTTTTCCTTGCGTGTCTCCATCTTCGGGAAACTTTTGGAAAGTCGCATAATCCTGGGCGATCTGCTCATTTTGCTTCAGCAGCTCTTTGCGCATCAGCTCTTGCGCCGTCTCATTCATCACCTGCATCGCCTTTTCCATCACTTGCTTAAACTCATTTTTCTGATATGGATTGTCTGCTTTGTTGTACTGATCGAGCGCCCGTTTAAACAAATCGGCGCTGTGTTTATATTCCTGCTCGTACATCTTTCGCTCTTTTGGCCCAATCGAACCACCCGCGCCTGAAATCTCGCTCATAACCACCTTCCCTTTTCTCTTTCCTTGCCAAAAAATAGGGAAAAGTTAAATAAAATTATGAAAGAGGTACTCATGACACGCCCATTTTTTGCTTTCTTCCTTCTGCCCCTCCTCCTCCTCGCCCAAGACATGCCTCACAAATCTCCCGAAGAGATCCAACAGGAACTCGACTCAGCGGAAGCGCAATTCACCAGAGCCCAAAAGATGTTCAACCCCTGGTATGCAGGGCCCCTCGTCACCCCTTCCGCCTCGATGATGCCCCCGGGCCACGCCAACATCCAGCCCTACCTCTTCATCAACGGCAACTACGCCGCCTTCGATGAGGATCGCAATTCCATCCCCCTCGTCCACAACTCCTACCAACTCTCCGTCATCTCTCCCATGCAAATCGGCGTCACCGACACAACCGACGTCGTCATCAGTCCCAGCGGCTCGGCCAACTGGCAGAACGGCCACAGTGGGGGCGGCTTTGGAGACCTCGGCGTCACCTACGGCTTTAAGATCTTCGGCGAAACGCTCTACATCCCCAAGTTTAAATTGACCGTTGCCGAGTCCTTCCCCACCGGCAGATACAAGAACCTCAACGCCACCGGATTCAATGGCAGCGGCGCAGGCTCTTATCAAACGCAATTTGGCTTTGCTACGGGAAAAGTGATCTGGTGGACCTATCCCTACGTGATGAATACTCGTCTCTTCATCGGCTATAAAATCCCAACCGTCGTCAACGTCGCCGGATTCAATGCCTATGGCGGCGGCGTTGGAACCAAAGGGCGCGTTCGCCCCGGCAACTCCCTCACCGTCGACCTTGGCTATGAACTCACCCTCACCCAATGTTGGGTCTTCGCCCTCGACATCGTCTATCAGAATCAAAACAGCACCAAGTTTCACGGCACGACCAGCGCCCCCGTCGGCTCCGGCTATAACGACAACCTCAGCCTAGCCCCCGCTATCGAATACAACTTCAACGAAAGCCTGGCCATCCTCTGGGGCGTTCAATTCTCCGTCTATGGGCGCAATAGCTCCAACTTCGTCAACGGGCAATTCAGCGCTGAGTACAGTTGGTAAAAGAATCGGTCACATTGAAATATCCCGCTTTCGCATCGATAGACAGGCTGCTTGAAGCCATATCCAAGTTGCACTTTCGGAGATCGATTTTTTTGAGCGTCAGATCCTTATACGATCGAAAGTAGAAAACCCGACGCGTGAGATCTTTGATCACCGCCCATTGTGTGAAATCCCGACTTCCATTCCCATCTCGAATCGCGCCCAATGGGATATCTACAGAATTCAACAAATGTTCGGCCAGATTGATGCCGCTATCGGCCGTCTCTGCCTCTTCAACAAAGCGGAGAAATGTCGCCACTTTGACAAACCGCGAAGGGGGAGACCAATCGCCGGGCATTCCCAACAATCCACTTCCCTCGCCCGGAGGAACTAACGTCACCCCACTCTGTGTAATCGCCTCTGCATTCAGCGCATTCAGGTGCAGATAATTGCTCAAATTGATCATTTGCCAATCGAAGGGAGGTGAATTCGTCAAAATCCCAATCGGATTGTCATACACCTTCATTTTCCCGCCCACGAATTCGATCACCAGGCTATTGCCCTCTCGATCGTGGAACGCCGCGTGAACCGGAGGCGTGCCTGGCAGTGGAGGCACTGGATGGGCCCAGATCGCCACATTCTTCAGCCCCATTTTCACCTCGGCAACCGACGAGAACTGGCCCAGCGCCCATGCGCCCAAGTCGATGAAGTCGAGACCCCTTCTCATCTCATCCCCGCCCAACACAGGATATTCCGTCACTCCCGGCAACCACAAATAGCCGAACGACAATCCCTCTTCATTCATCCCATCGAACGAGAAATTTTTCCCCATGCCAATCACTCCCAGATAGCCATACTTTGACGTCCAGCTTACCCCTTTTTTCCGATCGGGGGCTTGGGAGATCATCTTTTGATTGCGTGGGAAGAGCTTTATCTTTGCCTGCAAGTCCATGCCGAACTCGAGCGAGCGGCCGTTGATATACGCCCCATCGCCCGTCTGCACCAAAAAGTCGGTGCAAGCAAAAAGGGACGAAACTGCAAAAAGGAGCCACAAGCGCATATCCCTCTCATAGGGACCCGGCTCCTTTACTGTCAAACTTTAATAGCCTTACCCGTCGCCTGTGCGACCAATACGCCCCCCTGATAGATAAACGCGCGCAGTTCGACCAACTTGCGCTGTTCTTTCACCACCTCTCCCCGCACATCCAGTTTTTCGCCAATCTTCGCTGGCTTCAGATAGCGCACCGTCATCTCCGCCGTCACCGCCGCCCCGCAAACAATGCCCGCCAACCTTGTCATCGCCTCATCCAACAGCGTCGCCAAGATCCCTCCATGGACAATCCCCTTCCATCCCTGGTACTTCGCCGTCGGGACGAACTCCCCAGTCATCGCCTGCCCCTCCACCCGCCACTCAATGCGCAGCCCATCGGGATTCTCCATCCCACAGGCAAAACAGCGATGATCATCTTCGAGGATAAAGGCGTTCATTTTGTCCCTAAAGAATTTTGGTCTCTGGCTAATTGCCTCATTTGCCGTTTTGCCATTTTATCCGTTCTTTTCATGTCCGGTTTGCACATCTTCGCGCTGTCAGATAATTGCTTAGCATAAGTTTTCGCAGACTTTGCTATTGCTTGATCTTCCCTTGTGAGCGGCCTCAATTCCATGGATCTAACTACTCTCTCGAGTTTTTTACTATTCGAGATAATATCCCGGTAATGCTTCATTGCCCGCGCGCAGATCAGATGAATCTGTTTCAGTTTACCCTCTAATTCAACCCGATCCGGGCGTTGCATATCGTCTTTAAACAGAATCCAATCGACCCCTAGCAATTGCACTTTCAATTCGATTGCCGCCCGTAGATCTGTTGCTATGCTCCTTCGTAGCTCAGAGATTTCTGCACAAAAAGGTGATAAAGATGACATATTATTTGCTCTTATTAATTTTCTTTGGAAGTGTTATACATCTCAAGGATTTTCAGAGCCACGCTTTTACGACAGATTTTCTGAAAATTTGTCGTAAAAACGTGTCGCGAAATGTCGTAAAAAATTGCTTAATACCACTACTCATGAACATATTCGATGCGATTTGGCCCCACCGCTTGAATGAACGAAGAGAGCCCATTGACGGGGACTTCATAGGTAGTGTAACGCCTTTGCTCGTCGTCTTGTAACCGATCCATTTCGTAAAGGAGGCGCGCTTTTTCTGGGAGAATCGTCGGCTCTCCTGCGCTATACATCACATCGACCGTGATCTTGGGTTGGCTTCCAATCTCGATGAGTTTGACTGTTGGATTGACTGCCAGCTCTTTGCAAAGCTCAGTGAAAGGACGATACCGAGGCACTAAAACCAATTTGTAATGATCCTCCGTTGCGTAAACGGTCTGCCCGTTCTTGAATTGATCGTTCGGATCGCGAATCAAAATTCCGATCTTCTCGGGCTCTGTATATTGCCCATCTTGGGTGTACATCATCCGAATGGGCGCGCAAAGGGCAGCCTTGAAAAGAAGCCCGATTGTAGATGCCAAAGCATTGAGATAACTGAACCCTTTTGTCCAGGGGGGCTCGTCGGAATTCCAAATGGCGCTCCAGAGGCCGCGGATTTTGCTCGCGTAGGGAAACATATAGAAGGGCGTGTGATCGATAAAGCTGGAATATTCCTGTTCAATTTTAGCCTGCTCTCTTTCTAACGCCGTGAGATCTGTGGCATTCCGCCAATTCACCCCTTTGGTCAGTCGCGCAAGGGCCATGCTGGGCAAGCTGGCTACGTAGCCAGTGATACATTGGAAAGCCGTCGCAGCTAAAATAAAAATATTCATAGAAAAATTGTCGGAAAGAACGATCTTTCTTAGAGAGAGGGCTGTTCTCGACTCTTTTATATACGTGGTAAAGTATTTCCAGTGCTGACCGAGATGGCCAAGATAATCAAAGGCATAGGCATGCTTCGTTTGGATAAAGTGCGCGAATTGCTTGGAATAACGGACATTGCCCCATTCAATCCACGTCGCTCTTGTGCCGTCGGGAGAACGGACAGAATCTTTGCGAAATTTTGCAGCCGTTCGAAGCTCTTGCAGATTCTCCGGTTTGCGCGCGAAGGCCATCATCCCATTTTGCGTTGGGTCCTTGGGTAAAACCAACTCTTCATTGGAAATGCGCACAAAGCCACGCTCTTTGACAAAGTCAGTCCATTCATTTAAGGCTGCAAACCCACGGATCTCGCCGGCTTCGATGGCCCATGGCGTCTTATCTGCCGCATTCACAAAAGAGTGGACGACGCTCACCATATCCCCTAACTCTGGACTCGTTACATTGTGCTATCGCAACAAAACGACTCCGCCGCCGCGCAGTTTTTTATGCAATGAATCGAGAAATGGGCCTATCCTCTCTGGAGGCGTATGATGCAAGCCACCGAGAGCAGAGACTAGATCGAGAGAACTGTCCGGGATCTCTTCCCCGATGGGTTTATATGTCTTATCTGTCTGAACTTCAGGATGCTGGCAATCTGCATCATTCAAGGGAACGTGGGTGCGGTAGGGATAGGAACTCAGTAGAGCGCCCGCTTCTAACTTTTCTTTCAGGGTTCCCCGAGCGGGATGATCGCTGATCGCAAAAATTTGACCATCCAGAGGCAGCTTCGCTGTTTTTTGGATCGTTTTCAGATACCTTTTAAAGTAAACCTCAGCGTAATTATGAAACTCTTCGGGGCGTAAATCCTTCAATAAGTGAGCGGCTTGCACTCCCATTCCTTTTTGCAAAACAGAAAGGGCGGTCAATTGGTGTCGTATTGCAAGGGGCTTTCGCATGGCGTCGACGCGACCCACAAGTTCTGTATAGACCTGCTCCTCTGTTTTGTTCGGATCGGCGAGGATCGCATCCATGTTGGCAAACACTTTCCGCTCATCTAACTGATAGAAAATCGTGTTTAAAAAATGGGCAAATTGCGCTCTCGAATCGGGAGACTCAAAAACGGTCCGAAATGGGGTCATGTTTGTTCCTTAATCATAATATTTTGCAGTATGGGCGTTTCCAAACAGATGGTCTGGATCAAACTGCTGTTTTAAGGCCCGCATTTGCGCTACGCGCTCAGCCCCATAGCAAGCTTCGAATTGCTCTCGAGTCGCATAGGGCATATACGCTTGGTAAAAGACGCCATTGCCTGCTGCTAAATAGGCGTTGACAGTCTCAATCCACCGCTTTGCTTTTTCTACTTCTGCAGAGGACTTGTTCTGAGCGAAACAAATCACCACCGCGTAACGATTTTCTTCCGCATAGGGCAAAATGGAAATCGGATCTTTGGGTGTCGGACGGATCGTGGCATTGATGAGCCGAACGTCATTCGCTTTTAATTCAGCTCCTAAAAATCGGATGAAATTGGCGAGTTTACTCGGTTCGATGAAGTATTCTTGGAGCCATTGCGCGTGACAATCGGATTGGTGCATCAGTTTGAATGCGTTGATCGGGGGATGTAACGCCTGGTTGCGCGTCATTTTTCTTTGAGAAAACATCCCTATTTTTTCCTGTCCCCAGAAGTAACTGATGAGTCTTTTTGTGGAAAAGTTGGAGAGATGAGAAATGAGTTTCAGCCCAATTCTCTCCAACCGCTGCCCCACTTTTGGTTCTTCGCCGATTTTGCCAGCGAGCGGTTGGTTGGGGGTTTTATGATAGCTGACCACGCAAATTTTGCGGAGAGGATTGCCACTCAGCCCATCTAACATCAATCTGCCGCCAAAAAGGGGCACTTCGGGATTATTCTTTATAGGCGCATAGTGAACTGGAAATTGATCGAGACCGATTTCCTCAGCTTGTTCTTCGAGCATGACGTTATCGACGATATCCAAAGTCGCTTCGACAACAACCCCAAAGTAGCCCAAAGTCCCGAACAGGCACTTGAACAGTTTCTCCTCATCCGTCAGCTCCTCGAAGGGGGTATTTTCCCTCGGGCGGTGCAACGTCCGGAGTTGCCCTTGCGCATCCACAACCTTCAAGGAGCGAACTGTTTGAGAAATCGCCCCATATGTATGGGCCCATCCGTGGCAATTGATGCCAATTGAGCCTCCGATAGAGAAGATGTCTGACGCCTGCTTAACGATGGCCGATTTTCCTGCCGCGTCTAACGCTAATTGCAGTTTTTCCCACGTAGCTCCAGCGCCCACAGTGACTGTATTGTTGGCTTCATCAATGGCAATTTCATTCAGATGTTTTGTATGGATGACAACGCTATGGTCTCGATGGGGAATTGTCTGTATCCCCTGACTCATCCCTGCGCCGATGACAGAGACTTGCTTGCCCGTCTCTTTGGCCGCTGCGATGATCTCACACATCTCTTGCGCGGACTGCGGATAGCGGATCTGATTCTGGAGCGATTTGCCAAAAATGCGCTCTACGCCGAACGGCAAAATCTCGCGATCTGTTTTGGCCCGTTTCAAAAAGAATCCAGGCATCGCTTCTGGAGAATAGAGTCCGAAAAAGATCGATGGACCAATAGCCAGAATATATTTAAGCACTTTGTCTGCTTTTTGCTGGAATTTTTCCGTCCTTACAGCAAGAAGCATCTTGGGGATTCTTAGAAAAAGGCATTCCAGTGTCAAAATGATTGGGAAAACGATCGCGCTGATCAAGCGGGCTGTGATGGCGCAGGCTCCTTTCGCAAGGAAATGAGCCCGTTCCTTATAGATCAATAAGTCCTCAATACTTCTGGCTGCGGTAGCAGCAGGATGCGTTACAGTAAATAAATTCAATGTATCTGCCATTTATTGCAATTAATTTAAACAAAACACAAATTAAACGAAACCTAATTTACTACTGATTTCATTGAAGCTAGAAGTTTTTCCCGATCCAATGTTGTAATAAATATTTGTTTATCGGCTTTGCCCCAGGCGACGTGGATCAATTTACTTTCAATCACCATTCCTCCTGGGAAGACAATTTTCGAGGAGTTATCCTCAGTATAGTCCGCTACATCGCCTAAAGGGCGAGGGGTCATTGTCCGAATGGAGAAGGGGGGATCTTTATCGAAGGTATAGGCCCCCATGACATACGCCCTTTTCTTGGAGATTTTTGCGGGGAAGGAAGAGTGGAAAAAGGTTAAAAACGTGTCATCGATCGGATAGGCAGGGGTTCCGCCGCGGATTTGTCCGAGGCTCCAATTCCAATCTAAACTTGTTCGCGCCACTTCCTGGCAATGTCCTGTATTCATATCCACTTCCAAAATGACCCGCGGTTGGTCTGAATAGATGAGATAGAGCCTGTCTCCCGATACAAAGGGGCTCCAATTTTTTTCGACGGTAATCGCGTTGGCGTATTGCAAGGGTTTTGCCGGCTCCTTCAGTACAAAGAGGCCTCGGTCCTGAACCAGCTCTCCAAAGTACATCACATTCTTGCCGGGACTCTGCAAGGGAGGAAGATCGTTAAAAAAGAGGAAAATGCGGTGGCCTACATGCAAAAGGCGCGCATCTTCTGCGGTTAGGGAGAAGTAGGGCGCATAAGAGGCGATGTGCAATAATTGAATGCTCTCTTCATCCACTTGAAATTCGGGATCGAGCTTGACCACTCCGACCAAAGAGACATCCTCGCGCAAAGGGTGTTCGACTGTTTTCGGGTAGCCGCTGCGACAGCGGAAGGAGAGGAGATAGCCCTCTTTATACGGGATGAGCGAGGGGTTGTAGGCGTGGGGATAGCCGGGGATTTTGATTTGCTTGCGGCTCACAATAGAGGTTTTGGAAAGGACCCGTTCCAGAAATGTGTCCACGTCGGCGATTTGAGCGCACAAAGAAGAGAACGCGAAAAGCAAGCAACACAGGTTAATACGTATATTCAACATTGATGACTCCACTGCGAAGTTGGAGCTATTGCGCCCATAGACGGAGAATTGA
>CAYNWC010000047.1:0-9244 GCA_964400805.1 uncultured bacterium
GGTCATCAATCTCAATAGTCGGGAGACCTTCATTGGGGCTTATTTTAGTGAGGAAGTAGGTGAACGGATTTTGACATTTGAGACTCTTTTCAAGGCAAAAAAGGAGGAGATCGTCCATTTTTTTGATATTTGTCAGCGACTGATAAAAGGGAAGCCCCAGGTTGTCGCTAAATATCCCCTTTATGATTTTTCCTTGGATCGAATCCCTTCTCGCTGGATTTTGGGCGAGCAAAAAGAAATACTCACTCTGGAGGAGCGAAAAGAAATCGCCCAACAACTTCTCGGGGGGTTAATGACTCTACAACAAGCTCAGATCGTCCATTGTGGCGTTTTCCCATCTGCCATTCATATTCGATATTTTGAAAAGAAAATCGAAGCGCGCCATTTTGTCACAGAACGGGCGTATCGAGAAACCGCTCTTCCTGAAAAGCTCATGGCTCCGCCTGAGTTTATCCCTCCCGAATGCACGGTTTCTTTATCTAAGCTCTCGCGTCCTTACGCAATTCCCGTCTACCAACTGGGAGTCTGTTTCCAGAAGCTTTTTGGCGATGAATCTTCAGTGGCTCCTTTTATTAAGGGGATGCTTCATCCCGATCCAACTCTTCGTTGGAGGGCTCTTAAAGCTTGGACGGCGTTTTGCACAGATCAAAAAGAACTAAATATACCCGACTAGACCTCAATCTGAGGCATAGAGACAACGTTGTCTTTATACCGCTCTAGAAAAGGACGCACTTCATTTTTGAGAAAATCGCGCACTTGATCGGGCGCTCGGCCGATGAAGGCAGAGGGCGAGGTGGGAAGTTCTTTCGGATCGAGCTGCAATTCTTTCGCAATTTCTGTCAGTGAATGGCCTTTGAGCCGGCGGAGCTTTTCATGGGTGGCTTGCCGGTCGGCTCCTTTTTTGGCGGTGATCATGAGGATGTGTTCCATAGCGAGCTGGGGGATTTGCGCTTCGAGATGGGAGAGGGCGAGGGCGCGATTGGGGGCGAGGTGAGTGAGGAGGTGGGCCAGGAGGTTGAGGATGGCATCGGCGGAGAGGAAGGCCTCGGGGATGGAGAGGCGGCGATTAGAGGAGTCGTCGAGGCTTCTTTCGAGCCATTGGGTGGCGGCGGTGTAGGCGGGATTTTGGGCGAGGGAGATGGCAAAGCGGGCGATGCCGCAGATCCGCTCGGAGTAGATGGGATTTTGCTTGTAGGGCATGGCGGAGGAACCGACTTGTGTGTCGGTGGCGGTTTCGGTGAGCTCTTGTTCGTGAGCGAGGAGGCGGATGTCGGTGGCCATTTTGTGAGCGCTGGCGGCAAAGGAGGCTAAGGCGTTGAGGACGTGGAGGTCGAGTTTGCGGGTGTAGGTTTGCCCGGCGATGGGGAGGATCTTGGCAAAGCCAAAGTCGCGGGCGATGAGATGCTCGAGTTCTTCTACTTTAGAGGCTTGATTGTCAAAAAGGGCGAGAAAGGAGGCTTGGGTGCCGGTGGCTCCTTTAGCGCCGAGGAAAGGAAGGGTGGCGATGTGCCGCTCCCATTCTTGGGCGTCGAGGAGGAGGTCTTGGAGCCAGAGGCAGGCTCGCTTGCCGATGGTGGTGGGTTGCGCGGGCTGAAAGTGGGTGTAGGCAAGGCAGGGAGAGGCGGCTTCGGATTCGGCAAAGGTGGCGAGAAGGCGGAGGATGTGGGTGAGTTTGCCGAGGAGGAGCTGAAGCCCTTGCTTGAGCTGAATGAGATCGGCGTTGTCGGTGACGAAGGAGGAGGTGGCGCCGAGGTGGATGATGGGCTTGGCGTCGGGGCATTGGTCGCCAAAGGCGTGGATGTGGGCCATGACGTCGTGGCGGAATTTCTTCTCATAGGCAGCGGCGAGGACAAAGTCGATTTTTTCGACGTTGTCTTCGAGCTGGGCGACTTGTTGATGGGTAATCGGAAGGCCGAGCTTTTTTTGCGCTTTGGCTAAAGAGGCCCAAAGGCGGCGAAAGGTGGAGATTTTAAAATGGGCGGAGAAGAGGCGCGACATCTCCGGGCTGACGTAGCGCGCCGAGAAGGGGGAGATATATTCTTCGCAATTACTTCTCAATCAGTACTTGGAGCTGATGGAGGAGGTTCCGGAGTTGCTGCTTCTCTTCTTCGCGCGGTTGGCAATAGGGGCTTTTCAGCATCTCTTTGGCCCGCTTGAGGAAGCTGAGGGCGTTTTGCGCGAAGTGGGGCGAGCGTTTGTCATCTTCGGGCAGAGGAAATTCAAGGCGGATGAGTTTGAGCAGTTCTTGCTTGGCCTGACCGGCGTAGTTCTTGACGATGGTCTCTTTTTTGTCGAGAGCGCCGGAGCGGCTGGCGAGGCTGTAGACGGCTTGCCGCGGCATTTGATCGAGTTTGGAATGGAGCGCTTGGGGCAAGACGGTGTAGAACTCGTAGTATTGGAGAAAGTTGTAGGGAGTTTGGCGATTGCCGTAGGTGGCAAAGAGCCAGGCGGTGAAGGCCCCTTCGCGATATTTTTTCAGGATGTCTTGAGCGCGTTTGATCCGCTCGCCGTGAAGGATGACGGCTTGAGTGGTAATCGCTTTGACTTCTGAGGTGATCGCTGTAAGGGCTCTGAGGTCGGCTTCGAAATCGTCGAATTCATTGAGGCGGAAGTTGCGGAAGATCGCCTCGAGATCCGCTTTTTCTTTTTCGTTGAGCGCCACGACGCGAAATACGCCGGAAAAGCTGGAGAGATCTCCATTATTCGAACGCTCGACCAGAGCGGTCATTTTTGGTTGCTGCGTCTCTTTTTGCTTGAACCGCAGGTTTAAAAGATCATTGAATTTGGACATCATCAAACCCTCGTAAGTATTTCCGACGTGAGATCCATGTAATCTTGCGATGCACGAGCACTAGGCGCGGTCTCAAAAATCGGCTTTCCATAAATTGTCGCCTCAGATACTGCGATATCGCGTCTGACCTTTGCTTGCAAGAGTTTTCCGGGGAATGTTTGGTCGATCACTTTTAAAAATGCCTCGTTGCTTTTGCCTCGAGGATTCCAAAAAGAGAGCGCGACGCCCAGAATTTTTGTCCCATGTCGCTCGGAAATATTGTTAATGAACAGAGAAAGTCTCTGCAGACCTTTTACACTATAAAACTCAGGCGTTGCACAGACAAGCGAATAATCGGCAGCGATGAGAGAGGACTCGGTGAGCCAGGAGAGAGAAGGAGGCGTATCGATAAGAATGATGTCGTAGGGAAGGTCGCGCAAAATCTCTTTCAATCGTTCGTGGGAATAGCGATCGGCGGCGAGAGAACCAGAAACTTCGACGCGCTCGAGCCATGTGTCGGCGGGGACGATGTGCATGTTGGGAATGCAGGTTGTTAAAATCACTTCTTGTAGCGGTTTTTCCCCTTGGAGCACGGGGGCCATACTGTCTTGCTCATCCGGATCAAAGCCGAGCCCTGTAGTGAGGTTGGCTTGCGCATCAAAGTCGATGAGTAAGACTTTTTTTTGATGGAAGAGAGACAGAGCGGATCCAATATGCAAGGCTGTCGATGTCTTGGCTGTTCCGCCTTTAAAACTGCTGATCGAAATGATTTTCATGTTCCTCCATTAGGGAGCTGTAGAGAAAGGAGACATCAACGCGCGTTCGTCCCGTTCTTTAACGACTTTAGCAAGAAAATCGGAAATGTCAACCTCGCCATGAACGACATTATCGCGCGTCCGAATGGCGACGGTTTGATTTTCCACTTCTTTATCGCCTACGGTGAGTAGGTAATTGTATTTCAGCAATTGGGCTGTACGCACTTTTTTGCCCACCGATTCGTTCGATTCGTCGATGTCGCAATCGATGCCCCGCTGCTCGATCTTTTGCTTGAGTTGGTGCGCATAGGGAGCATGGCGATCCGCTACGGTTGCGATCCGCACTTGATAGGGGCTCAACCAGAAGGGGAATTTACCGCTAAAGTGTTCGATCAAGATGCCGAAAAAGCGCTCAATCGAGCCGAAAATCGCGCGATGGAGCATGACGGGCCGCTCGTGCGCTGCATTGTTCGCGACGAATTCCAATGCGAATTTTTCCGGAAGCGACATGTCGAGCTGCACCGTTCCGCATTGCCAGTGTCGGCCAATGGCGTCGCGAATGTGGATGTCGATTTTGGGGCCGTAAAAGGCGCCGTCCCCTTCGTTGATCCGATAGCTATGGCCCCAGTCATCCAAAGCTCCTTTAAGCCCGTTCGTCGCATTCTCCCACTCGGCATCGGTGCCGATGGTTTTGGATTTTTCAGGCCGCGTCGAAAGCTCTAGGCGGTAAGGGAGGCCGAAGGTCATATAGATTTTGTCGGCGAGTTGGAGAATTTGATTGATCTCGTCGCGGATTTGATCGGGCCTCATGAAGAGGTGCGCATCATCTTGATGGAAGGCGCGGACGCGGAAGAGGCCATTGAGCGCACCAGAGGCTTCGAAGCGATGCACATGGCCGATCTCTGCGATGCGCAGCGGCAACTCGCGGTAGCTATGGATGGCGGTTTTATAATAGAGCATGCATCCAGGGCAGTTCATCGGTTTGATCGCATAATCGCGCTCTTCGATCTGCGAGGTGTACATGTTTTCCCGATAGTGATGCCAGTGACCCGACCGCTCCCAGAGCTCTTTGCTCATCATCATCGGCGTTTTGATCTCTTGATAATTGGCCGCTTTGAGGCATTCGCGCAAAAAGGCGATGAGGCGATTCCAAATGATCAGACCGCGCGGGTGGATGAAGGGCATTCCGGGCGCCTCTTCTTTGAACGAAAAGAGATCGAGCGCGGGGCCGAGGACTTTGTGATCCCGTTTTTTCGCCTCCTCGATGAGCTGCACATACTCTTTGAGCCGCTTTTTATCGGGGAAGGAGATCGCATAGATGCGGGTGAGCATTTCCCGTTTCGCATCGCCGCGCCAATAAGCGCCCGATGTTTTGAGGATTTTAAAGGCTTTGATCTTGTTGAGCGCCGCCATATGAGGGCCGCGGCACAGATCGAAGAATTCCCCCTGTCGATAGGCAGAGATCGGAGTCTCTTCGAAGCCCTCGATCAATTCCAATTTAAAGGGATTTTTAGCAAAGGCCGATTTGGCCTCCCCTTTATCGGCAAATTCCATTCGCTCTGTTTTGTAATTTTCCTGAAGGATCGTCTCTACTTCTTTCTCGATTTTCTCAAAGTCTTGGTCGGAGATGTTCAGATTGCCGAAATCGTAGTAAAAACCCTGTTCGATGGGAGGGCCGATCGTCGGTTGGGCCGCAGGCCAAAGGCGCAAGATGGCTTGTGCCAGGACGTGGGCAGAAGTATGCCAGAAGACCTCTTTGCCTTGCGCGTCGTCAAAGTTCCAAAAGATCACCTCGTCGCCTTCCCGAAGTGGGGTATTGAAATCGCGCAAAAACCCGTTGACGCTCACGGTGATGGCTTGATCGGGCGCTGTCAAATGGAGCTTTTCAGCGACCTCTTTGGGATTGCTCCCCTCTGGGAATTCATGGGACTTGCTGTTGACCTTGATCTTCATACGACTCTCACAAAAATGACTGAGAAAAGTGTAGTCGATGGGAGTCCCAAATGTAAAGCGGCTTTACATTTAGTTGGTCGAAGCCCCAAAATATGCCGTATGAAAAAATTTGCATTGTGGATCTTAGCTGCTGCGGGCCCTTTATCTGCAGCGCCGGTGGGGAATACGGCGGCTCCAGAGATGATTCAGAAGGGATTCCTCATTCCGAGCGATGTGAGAGTGAGCTTTCGTCTCGGTTACGAGGGCGATTTTATCGTCGATGGCCGGATGAACCAGTTCGATCAGGGAACGGGGCGCGTCGATTGCTATGTGCAAAATACCGAGTCGGGGACGGTGACCCTCAACTTTCTAGATCGCCTTGATCTCTATGGCGTTTTGGGTTCGGCCGAGAGCCATGCAAATTGGAGAGTCTATGATACAGTCGCCGGCACGGTGAGCCGCATCAAGGTGAAAACCGCAAATAACTTGCTGGGGGCAGTGGGAGCCAGGGCCATTCTCTATCAATGGCGCAATACGTTTTTGGGGTTAGGAGGGCGCTATTCCCTCTCGGATCAGAATCCCAGGAGATTGAGTGTCAATGGGTTAAAAGAGTCTGTGGCAGGCTCCCATTTCCATTGGAGAGAGTGGCAAATCAACATGGATCTCTGCTATAAGATCCGCCTCTTCACCCCCTATGTCGGGGCCAAGTATTCCCATGCGAGAACGGATCTAGGGAACTTTTCCGTTCCCATTGCAGCTGATGGGGCGGGGTCCAATTCCTTCGAGAATCGGGATCCGGTCGGCTTTTATGTAGGGTGTGGATTATCAAATGGCCATTTCTTTATGTTCAACTTAGAGGGGCGATTGATCGACGAAGAGGCGGTCACGCTCTCGGCCGATTTTCGGTTTTGACATTTTTATGAGCGCCTTCTTATAATACTCAGTTTCTTTTTGTTGTATGTAGGCTTTGATGAAAAAACTGACTCGCTTTTTAGCTGGCGCTCTTCTCTTGAGCTCCCCTCTCTTCGCTCAATCTCCTAAATCAGATGAACTCACTGAGGAGAAACTGCAGAAATATTCTCTCCTCGCCCAAAAGCAGATTGCCCAGGGCGATGTCCAATTCGACGAGAAGAAGTCGCCCGATGCGGACGACATGGAGGCGCTGCGCCGTTGGATCCGCGATAAACGGATGGTCACCCTCAAAGAGATCGGCGGTGATTTGTCCTTGAGCGGCGAGGTGCGGGTCGAATTCCAAGATACGAGTGAAGTGAAAGATGGGATTCGGCAAAGGGGATCGGGTTCAGCCGCGTTCGATTTTAACGGGAAAGAGATCGAAAAACCCCAATATGCGTGGGACGTCGAAGTCAATGTCATGATCGACTACCGGACCGACCGGACGTGGGCTGCAATCAAGCTCGAATTTGACAACGACATGGGGCAGAGAAGCGGAACGGTCAATAAGATCCGGTTGGAAAAGGGGTATCTCGGCGGGCGGATTGTCCCTGGCGACACCTTGACGATCGACGCAGAGATCGGCCGGCGCTATCTCTTCAACGTCTTTGATTCCAGAGTGGAGTTTTCCTCGCTCTTCGACGGAGTTTTATTCCGGTTCAATAAAGCGTGGCCCTCCATCGGAGATTTCTACGTCAATCCCGGCGCTCTGCTCGTAGACGATAAGGTCAATCACTATGCCTATTTCGCCGAGATCGGCGCCTTGCGCATTGCCAATGTGGGACTCAATCTAAAATATTCGATCATCGATTGGTACAAGCCCTATGCCAATGAATTGAACAATCTCCGCTATAAGTATCTCGTGTCTCAGTTCCTGACTATCTATCAATTCTACCCCGAGTGGATTGGCAAACGGCTGGTCAAGTTTTATGGAGCGGGGCTTTGCAACCACCTCGCTTCGGGCATTTCCCTCACGCACGGCAAGCGGCAAAACTGGGCCTGGTATGCGGGCATCGCGATTGGGTTGGTCAAGAAGCAATATGACTGGGCGATCGATGCGAACTACCAGTGGGTGCAAGCCCAAGCGATCCCCGAGTTTGACGTGAGCGGCATCGGCCGCGGCAACGCGGGAGGCTTTGGCCTCTATACCAATAACGCCGACGGCAACCCCAGCAGCGGCGCCACCAACAACGTCACCGCTGTCGGAAGCACCAACTATAAGGGATTTGAAATCGAGGCCCTTTACGCTTTCACCGATAACCTGACCGTCCTTCAAAACTTCAAGTACTCCACGACCCTCAATAAGAGCATTGGACCCAATTTTCACTACAAGCAGTATGAGTTAGAGTTTATTTACGCGTTTTAAAGAGGAGTTGATATGAGTGCAGCCCTTTGTAACCTAATGCTTCACGGCCCTATCCATGAAACTTACGTTGAACTTGCGCCCATAAGGACCAATTCCCTATGGGACCGCGTTCGCCGTGTTTGGGAGCGTGTAAGCACCTTTTTAGTAGATTGCTGGGAGGTATTCACAGCCTCTGTAACGGCCGCTGTATCGGGTGGCTGGGAATGGCTCACAGGCTGCTGTCGCCCGAAAGCGACTATTGGGGACGAAGTCAGAAAAGGGATCGCACATCTTCGACTGAACGCACACGGATATTTCCCGGCGAAGATAGCGGTGGTGACTAAAGGCGATGATCCATCTCCTTCTTTCTTTGTGGGAACCTTCTCTCCCGGTCATGAAGGCGCGACTTGCTTTGCGGCAACCGGGAGTGCGGCAGGCCAAGTTCCAAAAGAGGTTCGCGTCCTGTTAAGAGAGGATCTGCCTGATGGTCGTTTTGGTTTTCAACACTACTGGTATTCTGAATCCGGTGAACGGGTGGGAAGTACAGGCCCCGGAAAAGTGAACCACCAGACATTAACTCATAGAGTCCAGGCCTGCTGCCGAAAATTCCCTCCAGAAATGAAAGACAGCCTCGAGCGTTATTTCCTCTCCTAACTACTCATCTTTTGAAAAACTGAGCGTGATCTGCTTCTGCGTGTAGCCGAAGCCTAGAAAGCGCTTAGGGATCCGCTCTTTGCGGCCGTGGGCAAAGAGAATGGGGATGTGGAGACGGCCAAAGATCTTCGTATACGCTTCGATGATTTCCGCACTATCTTCGCGACGATGGAAAAAAAGACAGACCGAGGAGTTCTGTCCTTGAAACCGCTTGGCTTGGCCAAAGAGGGCTTCGAGGGTGGAGCGCATGTCGGGCTCGTGGGGAATGATCCGGATGCATTCGAGGAGGCCATTGAACCAGGGGAAGTGGCGCATATAGTGATCGGGGACGAGAATTTTTAGGCGGGGCAGGCAGGAGAAGAGGAGGAGGGCGTCGTACCAGGAGTTGCTCTCCAGGATGATGATGGTCGAGGGATCGGGAATGGGAGAGACGAGCTTCAGTCGGCGGAAGCGCTTGAGGATTTTTTGAGCGAAAAAGGGGAAGAAGAGGCCAGAAAGGCGCCCCGTCACGACGATATTCGAAAGGAAAGTGAGAATCCCCATGAAGGCAAAGCCGCTGGCGGCGCTGAAGCCGAGCTCTTCGCTGAGGAAGTAGAGGGCGAGCGAGGCCATCAGAACGCCGATAAAACTGAAAAAGTTGGCCGCTGCAATAACTTGGCCCCGCTTCTCATCGGGGCTGTTGACTTGGAGGAAGGCATCGAAGGGGATGAGGTAAGCGCCGCCGAAGACGCCTAAGAGGGCGAGAGTGAGAATAGTGAGGGCCAAGGACCAGGAGAAAAAGTAGAGGATGAAGAAAAAGATGACGATGAAAAAGCCGCAGATGCAGGAGATGCCAGG
>CAYNWC010000048.1:0-2926 GCA_964400805.1 uncultured bacterium
GACAACCGCCACGCCTCCACCCTCCGGCTCGACCGCATTGAAGCCCGCCTCGCCCCCATCACCGAGCTCATCATCGCCTTTGATTCCACCCTCGAAGGGGACACCACCGCCCTCTATCTCAAAAGCGCCCTTTCTCGCCCCAACCTCACCATCACCCGCCTCGCCCTCGGCCTCCCCCACGGCACCACCCTCCAATACATCGACAGCAATACCCTCACCCGCGCCTTCACCGGCCGGCAGAGAGTATAGAAAAATAGGAGTCTCTCATATGACAGTCAATCTACCCGCGGTTATGATCTCAGGCGCATTTGGAGGCGTTTGTGCCGCGACCATAAGCGATACTTCTCGAGATATAGAAACAGGCAGAAAATTCAGTTCGAAAGAACGCGCTTTGCAATTCCTTTCTAGAACGATCCTGGCTACGATCTCTGCTGTAGCTGCGCATGCACTCGCCTATTACATAAAAACCAATCTTGTATTGGGTGCCGCACTTCTCGGATTTGCGCTTTATGCCTTCTCTCACCCCAATCCCCCTGAAAGCGACTTATCTCACAGAATAACAGCAAAGGTTTTGGCTATAGTTTCCGGCGTAGTGTTTAGTGCCTTCCCTTGGAATCGACTATATCCCTGATATGTCGATTCGGTCGACATGTCAAAAGTTTCTTGCTTGACCTGGCTATTTGGTGCTATCTTCGACATCTGCATAAACAGGTGAATATGCCCACGAAGATCATCGACCAGCAAATACCAAAATCTGCTCTAGTCGATCTCGAGCTAAAAGGCCGATATGGCGCTCTCGTCAAAGCCGTCGTCGATGTCGAACGGGCTATTATGATCGCTGGAATGACCATGCATTCAGATGGAGAAGAAACCCTTTTAGAGAGCGGTTCAAAACAGGCTCATCTGTGGGGAATCAACCTTTATCTCCAGCAATCGGGAGAGGAATGGATTGAATACGATTCTGTCATCAATCTCAGACCCTCTCAGGGCAATGAGTCTCGAGGAGTCGATGATCCTGCAATCCGAGAAAAGATCCGGGCAATCGTGGATCAGTTGGTCCAACAAACATGACGACCCAAAACGAACATTTAGAGGCGGCTAAAGCCAGTTGGGCAAAGTTCTCTCTGGTCGAGCAGTTGGCCAATATTGGAAGCGAAGTGAGTCGGACTCTCCGCGCCCAAGGTAATCCCTCCCGCTACTGGGGAGCTGTCGCGCGGGCTTTGGACCTATTTTACCTCACTGTTGAGGATCCTCGATGGAAAGGGCGCTTAAGAGAGATTCTCCGCGTTCGCGAACTCTTTGCCGCCGCAGCACTCGGCAGCGACGAATTCAAAACATCACTCGAAGATTTAGACCGCTATTTTGACTGTTTTGCGTGGTTGGCTCGCTCAGGCCGTTAAAAATCTTGAAATCACCAAAAAGCCATTTCGGCAAAATGCCCTTCGTCCTTATAGTACTTCCAGTCTAAAAAAACAGGGAGTTCACTATGAGCGCGGTCCATAGATCAACATCTGTCACCCATTGGAGAGTCAGTGAAACACTCTATTCTCTCTTGGCAAGAGTGGCCAATCTAACCTCTGCAGTATGGAATAGGATCTCTACTCTGATCCAACATTTCTGTTGTTGCTCGAAAAACGACGCTCCTCCCCAATCAGTCTCTCAGTTGACCCTACTTCAAAGGGAGGTAGATCGGTATCGACTTGGACGTCCCTTGACTGAAGATGAGAAAGCGGACCTCAGAGCAAAAAAGGACAAGGCAGAAGAGGTTTTTGAACAACAGAGAGTTGAGTGGATTAACTCTTTCATAAAAGCGAAAACACCGGACTGCATGCAATACTGCTTTGTCACGAAAGGTGAAATTGAGCAACTTCTCGCTGGCGAAGCTTTACCTGTCCTCGTGAACCTGCGTTCGTATAGAGCGTATCAAGAAGGACGCGAAGCGAAGGGATAGGGGTAGGAGGACGGGAGGAAAGGAATTCCCTTTCCCCCCAATACTGCGCCGCGCGGGGGACCCGGCAAAGCCGAGGCACATCGCGCCTATTTTTTTCTCTTCTCCCTTCCCAACTCTTTAGGTTGATTAAATTTTGGGGGGGGTCTATAATCGAGCGACTACACGGTGTGACATGCGGTTGGTTAGGAATTGCGTTTTGATTTCAATGTTGGTTGCTGGCGTTATGTCAGCGGCCGAATTGTACGACGATAAGCGAGTAAGCCATATTGAAGTGGTGGTGGAGGGAGGAGACTATGTGGATCCCGCGCCAGTGCTATCGCGGATGAAAACCAAAGAAGGCGATAGCTTCTCCCAATTGACCTTCGATAACGATCTGAAAACACTGTCCGATGAGTATGACCGGGTAGAGCCGGTAGTTTCGGTGAGGAACGGAGAGGTTTGGATCGAAATTCGGGTTATCCCCAAACCGGTCATCCACCAAATCGTCTGGACCGGCAACCAGCAATACAAAACATCTACTCTGCAAAAAGAGCTGGATGTAAAACCCAATACGATTTTTAACCGCCAAGAGTTCAACAAGGCCTTCAACAAACTCAAAGAATTCTATTTTAAGAAAGGCTACTTCGAATCCCAACTGAGCTACACGGTTCAACCGATTGCAGGAACCGGACAGGTCGATATCGCAATCGAGGTTCTGGAAGGACGCCCCGGCCATATTAAGAAGATCACCCTAAACGGGTTCACGAAAGAAGAGCAAAACGATCTGTACGAGCAGATGTATCTGAAAACGTACAACTTCCTGACTAATTGGCTCACAGGAACGGGCACCTTCCGCGACGAGGCCCTGGAACAGGATCGGATGACGATTTTGAACTATCTGCACAATAAGGGTTATGCCGATGCCAAGGTAAAGGTCGATTTGATCGATGATGTGCAAAGCGGCAAACTGATCGTCGACATCCCGGCAGAGAAGGG
>CAYNWC010000048.1:2936-9118 GCA_964400805.1 uncultured bacterium
GATGCTCGTGGATATCACAGCCCATAGAGGACCTATCTACCGATTTGGGTCGGTGACCTTTGAAGGCAACCGGTTGTTCTCTGAGGCAGACGTTACGAAGCGGTCCCTGGTCTTCCCCGGCGAAACATACTCCCCTGATAAAGTGCGCGATACCCAGCAGGCGATCAAAGACCTCTACGGCCAAAAAGGGTATATCGACGCCAGCGTCCAGTACGAGACGATTCTGAAGGAAAACGAACCGGTCTTTGATGTGCAGTTCTCGATTGAAGAGGGGCAACAGTATAAGGTCGGATTGGTCCATATTTTCGGCAACACGTCGACCAAAAGCAACGTGATCCTGAGAGAGTCGCTGCTGGTGCCGGGAGAGACATTTGACTCGCGTAAATTGAAGGCGACACAACAGCGCCTGGAAGGGATCGGCTACTTTAAAAGCGTCAATGTCTATGCGGTGAGAACGGCCGATGACGACGAGCTGGGCGACACCTACCGCGACGTCTATATCGAGGTGGAGGAGACGACGACCGGCAACGTAAGTCTCTTCATGGGCTTTAGCTCGATGGATGACGTCTTTGGCGGTCTCGACTTGACCGAGAGAAACTTCAATATTCGCGGCGTAGGCAAGGCACTGCGCGGAGAGATGGCCGCTTTGCGCGGCGGCGGTGAATTCTTCCACGTTCGCGGCACGCTGGGTAAAAAACAGAATAACGTCCTCGTCTCCTGGATGAACCCCTATGTGAACGACTCGCTGTGGCGATTGGGAGTGGAGATCAGCCGCACCTTCAGCGAATTGCAAAACAACGTAGTCGTCGTCACCTATGGCGGTTCGGTCTATACGAGCTATCCATTGACCAACTTCTGGACAGCCGGAATGAGGCAGAGGGTGAGACACTCGAGAGATAACCTCAATCTCGATCCACTCGACGACTCGTCGATCGCCAAGGCCTCTGTAGAAGCGACGAAGAGGCTATTGAACCAGGATGGCCTGATCTCCGCCTTTAGCGGGAATCTGAGCTATGACTCAACAGACAATGCCTATAAGCCCCACCGCGGCTGGCGCTCCTATACAGAAGCCGAAGTGGCGGGAATCGGCGGTCAGTACGACTTCTTGAAGTTCAGCTACCTCAATTCGATCTACTTCCCGATTACGCGGAAAGGGACGCTCAAATTGCGGGGCGACGTCAAATTCCTCCTCCCCTTCGGAAAAACTAAAAAAGCGACGATTCCCTATAGCGAGCGATTCTTCCTCGGCGGCGAGACCACGGTCCGCGGCTACATGCCCTTCCTCCTCGGCCCCGTCGTTGAGTTGCTCAATGCCAACGGAGAATTGGAACCGACCGACACTCCGTATGGCGGCCTCTCTTCCGCTCTGGTCTCTTTGGAATACAACCAAGAGATTTTTAGAATGCTCGACGTCTTTGCGTTCTTCGATGTCGGTAGCGTCACCTCTCAAACTTTTACTATCGATAAAATCCGCCCCACGACTGGCGTAGGGATCCGCCTCGACATCGGAAATCGGACCCCGATTATGGTTGGATGGGGTATTCCTCTAGTCAAAAAAGATCGCCATGATGGAAAATGGCAGAAAGTCTTCTTCTCGATGGGGGGACAATTTTAATTAACAAACGGAGCTTATTTATGCGTAAAACCTTCCTTTCGGCAGCGACCCTCTTCGGTCTAGTGGCCGCTACAGCTATCGCCGCTGAAAATCCCGTAATCGGCGTTGTGAACTTCGCCTCCTGCGTCACCGAATCGAAAGCGGGCAAGAAAGAGCAGGAAAATATGGAAATGATGCGCAACCAACTTTCTTCGCTGGTCGAAGGCGCGGAAAAGGAACTGCATGAAATTTCTGCGAAATTAGAAGATACCGAATATCTGGACAGCCTCTCTCCCAAAGCGGAAGAAGATCTGAAGCTCAGACACCAAGCCCTGCAAGAAGATCTCGGCCGCTATCAAAACCAGTTCTACCAAGTACTCAGCCACGCGCAATATCAGATGATGCAAAAATTGAACTCTACGATCTCTAAAGCCGCTGAAAATATCGCGAGCCTGAAACACTTGGATTACGTGATCAATAAAGAGCTTTGCTTCTACGTCCGCCCCGATTTCGATGTCACTACGCTCGTAATCAGCGAAATGGACAAGAACTTCGAAGTGGATGGAAAGTCCAAAAAGCTCTCTGACAACACAGACGAGCAGCCGATCCACGCCATTGAAGAAACTACGCTGGACAAGGCTGGTTAATGAGCAAGAGATTCACTCTTGCTGAACTGGGCGCCCACTCTGGCGCCCATCTTGTTGGAGACCCCACTTTTTGCATCACAGGCGTCAATACTCTGGAAGATGCAATCCCATCCGATGCCTCTTTCCTCGCGAATCCCCGCTATACGGAAGCGATGAGAAAGTCGGAGGCTGGCGTCATTTGCGTTGACCCCAACGTAGAACTTATTCCCGGCAAAAATTATCTGGTCTCCCCCGACCCCGGACGCGCGATTCAAATCATCGCCGAACTCTTCCTCACCGCGGGATCTTCTGGTTTCAATGGAATCCACTCCTCTGCCGTGATTCACCCCTCCGTCCAGATCGGCCCCAATGTTTCGATCGGTCCTTACGCAGTGATCGACCGGAATGTTCAAATCGGCGCCAACACGCAGATCGGTCCTCACGTCTCGATCGGCTATGAAGTGGAGATTGGCACTGACTGTCAGATCCATCCTCACTGCACCATCCGCGAGCGGTGCCGCCTGGGCAACCGCATCATCCTCCAACCAGGAACTGTCGTAGGCTCCTGCGGCTTCGGCTACACCCCCGATCCGATGGGCCGCCACATCAAGCTCGAGCAGCTCGGCTCTGTCGTCATCGAAGATGATGTGGAGATCGGCGCCAACACCACCATCGACCGCGCCCGCTTCAAAGAGACTCTCATCCGCAAAGGGACCAAGATCGACAATCTCGTTCAGATCGCCCACAATGTCGAAATCGGCGAACACAATATCATCGCTGCGCAGACAGGCATTGCCGGCTCGGCAAAAACGGGGAAATACGTCATGCTCGGAGGTCAAGTTGGCGTCGTAGGTCACGTCGAATTGACAGATCACACGCTCGTCGCCAGTCGCGGAGGCGTCAGCAAATCGCTCAAATCGGGAAAATACCGCGGCAGCCCCGCCGTCCCCATTGCCGAATACCAGCGGCAAGAAGCCCACGTTCGCAAGCTCGAAGAATATGTCGAGCGACTCCGCGCCCTCGAGAAAAAGTTGCAATAGATCTCTCTTCCAGCTATGAAGAGATCATGCTGGAGATCTACTCAAAAAACCCTCAGGACCCTGAATTTACCCGCATTGTCGATTTCCGTCCGGGCAGTTGGATCTATGCCAAAGAAGCGACCCTCGAAGATCTCACCAAGCTCGCCCAGATAACCAACCTCGATCTCAACGATCTCCGCGACAGCCTCGATAAATACGAACTCCCCCGCATCGAGCATATCGACGATAATATCCTCATCTTTGTCCGTCATCCCGGCACCAATGAGAAGGGGCTCTATACAGAAACACTCACGATTCTCCTCACCAATGTCTTTGTCATCGTGATCTCTCCCCATCGCAGCGAAATCATCGAAAACCTCATCTCCAGCAACACCTCCCTCAACCCCACCCAAAAAGCGAAACTGATCCTCCACATCCTCCTCAAGATCACCCAAGATTATACAAACAGCATCAAGCGGGTCCGCCAGAGCATCTTAGGCGCTGAGCAACCCCCAAAAGTCGTCGATAGCAATTCGATCATCGTCCTCACTAAAAACGAAGAGATCCTCAACCAATACCTCACCTCGCTCGTCCCCATGCGCAACCTCCTGGAGACCATGGCCTCAGGCCGCTACCTCAATTTCTATGAGCAAGATCTCGATCTCCTCGAAGACCTCATGATCGCTGTCCACCAATCGGAAGACGTTTGCGGCGTCAATATCAAAAGCATCCGCTCTTTACGCGATTCGTATCACATCATCTTCACCAACGACGTCAACCGCACCATCAAACTCCTCACCGCCGTCACCATTATCTTCACCATCCCCACCATCATCGCTTCCATCTATGGGATGAACATGGTTCTTCCCCTCCAACACAATCCCTATGCCTTTCCCCTCATCATGGGAATGACCGTTTGTCTTTCGATCGTCGCTATTTTTCTTTTCCGAAAATACCGCTGGCTTTAGATTATCTCCCTTATGGCTGAAGTCGCTCTTCCTCGCATGCCCCCGCATCTTTCTTGGGAAAGATCTCTCCCCCGTTCTCCGATTGTAAACGCTACGCTCCCCCGACCAAAGACCCCGAATACGACAAAAGTAGTTGCCCTACTCGCAGTCGCTACTTTTGCTAGTTTTACTGTGGGGAGTTATTGGAGCGTAGTCTATGGAATGAGGTGTGGGCTCATTCCAAGCCTAATAGCCATCACCCGGATATTTACACTAACAGTAGAGCCGGATTCTCTAGATACTTCTGAATCGTCTTGATGAATTGAGCGGCTTCAGCTCCATCGAGAACGCGATGGTCTGCAGATAAGGTGAGCGTCATCTGCTTACCCGCAACGACAGCGCCATTCTTCACCACCGGACACTCTTCGATCCCTCCCACGGCCAAAATCGCCGCTTGCGGAGGGTTGATGATCGCCGCAAAGTCGGTGACCCCAAACATCCCCATGTTTGAAATCGTGAATGAGCCACCCTTGTATTCCTCGGGCTTGAGCTTCCCCCCCCGCGCGCGTCCAGCCAGCTCTTTCACCTCTACGGAGAGCTCTCCCAGATTTTTGTAATCGGCATGGCGGATGATCGGGGTGATCAGTCCCCCTTCCACCGTCACTGCGATCGAGATATCGATCGACATAAATAAAATGATCGATAGATTGACCGAATCAAACCCACTATTGGCATGGGGATGCTCCCGCAGGGCCAATGCACAGGCCCGGATGATGAAATCGTTGAAGGTGATCTTGACATTGCCGCTTTTCAGCTGCTCGCGCGCCTCAAAAAGAGGCGACGCATCCACCGTCTGCCGCACATAAATATGGGGGATGTAGGTCTTGGCTTGTTGCAGCCGCTGCGCGATCACTTTCCGCATCGGCGTCAGAGCCAGCTCCTCATAACTGCCCGGAATCTCGCTCGGCTTTTCTCTCTTCCCAAACGAGACCGCCTGATCCGGTTGCCCCAGATCGAGATCGCGACTCGTGACCCGTCCTCGCGGTCCCGACCCTTTCACCGTCGTCAAATCGATCCCCTTTTCCTTCGCTAACTTTTTGGCCAAAGGAGACGCGACCGCGCGATATTCCGGCCCTCCCGTGGGAAACTCAAACTCATACTTTTGCAATGGGGGCTCTGGCGTAAAGGCCGGCTGCTGCATCGCCGTCGTCACCGCCGCCTTCGCAGTGGGGGCCGCCTCCGCCTTCGGCATAACCGCCTCCTTAGCCGCTGGTTGCGTCCCTTCCGGCTCATAGCCGGCAATGCTCTCATTCGCCTTCTCGGTGAAGATCGCGATCGGCTGATTCACCACCGCCTGTCCCCCCTTCTGAACCAGAATCTTCCGGAGGTATCCCTCATCCAAGGCATTGTATTCCACCGTCGCCTTATCCGTTGCTACCTCGACCAGCAGCTCCCCTGCCTGAACGTGATCGCCCTCTTTCTTATGCCACTTTGCGATCGTCCCCTCTTCCATCGTGGGGGAGAGCTTTGGCATGGTGACAGTGAATGGCATAGAAAACCTCGTATAAAAGGCCCAATATATCCTAGGCCCCCACTTCTAATCAATTTCCCTAAAAATATTTTTCCCATATAATCCTTTCCTTCAATAGGAGGCAATATGGAAGATACCTATCTAATGTTTAGCGGAATGAGGAGTTTAGCTCTCATAATGACTTATGGAGTTGCCCTACTATTCCTAATACCACAGAGCATTCAATTCGGGCAGCGTTGGAAGCATACTCAGAAACCAAATGATCTGGCGCGATCGATCGGGGCGGCCATCACAGCTTTCTTTTTGCTTGCCGGCGACTTCCTTTACTTCATGATGGTCATTCGAAAATTGAGCATTCTAAACTAACGTCATGTTGAAAGATCCCAAGGCAGTTTGTTAAGGAACTAGTATGTTTTTTCATCAGCGCAGAGCCCCTTCGGGGAAGGTTGAGACGCAGAGGAAGAG
>CAYNWC010000049.1:0-6860 GCA_964400805.1 uncultured bacterium
CTTCCTGTGTAATTGGCTATGAACTCGTGAAGAATTTAACTGCCTATTGAAAAAGCACGACCGCACGTGTTATGATTAAATTATGGTGCGGCAAATGTACAAATACTTTTTTCTTCTTGGCCTGATTTTCCTTGTGGGATGCTCGGGAAATCAAGCGATTGTCAACAACGTCGATGAGCGGGACGCAAATGAAATCGTCGTCTTCCTCGCATCGAAAGGGATTGCAGCGCAGAAAGTAGCAGCGCCTTCGTCCGCTATCGGCGGGACGACCCCTTCCGATATGTATTCGATCACAGTCGCCGACAATCAGTCGACAGAGGCGATGGCCTTACTCAATCGCTACGGCCTGCCGCGAGTGCAAGGGACCAATCTTCTGACACTCTTTGCTAAATCGGGTCTGATCTCCTCCGATCGAGAAGAGACGATCCGCTATCAAGCGGGTCTTGCTGAAGAGTTGAAGAATACAATCCGAAAAATCGACGGGGTTCTCGACGCCGACGTCCAGATTTCCTTTCCCGATACAACAGTGACCTTGCCGCCCGGAACGCCTTTACCCAAAATCACAGCGGCCGTCTACGTCAAGCACCAGGGGATCATGGAAGATCCCAATAGCCACATGGAAGTGAAGATCAAGAGACTCATGGCGGGAAGCGTCAACGGCTTAAATTTCGAAGACGTCTCGGTGATTTCCGATCGCTCTCGATTTGCCGACATCCGGTTGCAGCCCGAAGGGGAAATGATCGGTTCTAAGGCTCTGCAGCAGACTTATGTGAAGATGTGGGGCGTTGTCTTAACCAAAAGCTCGCTCATGCGCTTCCGACTTATTTTCTTCTCCTTCATTATCCTACTCCTGCTCTTTGCCGTGGGATTTGGCTGGATGGTCTACAAGTTCTATCCGCTCATGCGCACCAAAAAGACAGAAACGCCGCCAGAAACTCCTCCACCAGGACCGTGACGCTTGAGAAAATCCAAGGGCAACCAAATGATGGTCTTGAAGGCCTTCTTGAGTCGCTGCCCACCGGACAAATCGAGGGCGCTCGAGCGCTTTTTGCCAGAAGGGGAGCGGCTCCGTTTAGAGAAGCTGCCTAGTTTTGCAGAAGAAGTGACGCCTGAAAGCTTTTCCAACGGCGACATGTTGGAAAAAGTCCATTGGTCTTGGTTCCTACCCACGCTTAAGACTTATCCAGAATCGGAACAAAAACTATTTCTCTCCTCATTGAGCCCTTACGCAGCCAAGAATTTAGCCAAAGAACTTGAGATTTCCTCCCAAACTCAAGAGATGACCGAAGTGGCCCGCGCCTTCATGCGCCAGATCCTCTTGCAAAGCCTCGTCGGCCCTCATGAACGGCTCCTCCCCGTCAACTACCTGCCGCCATCTCCCTTAACACCTCTTCTCCACCTCTCCAAAAAAGAGCTGATCGCGCTGATCGATTCTCTCTCAATCTATGACCTAGCGGAAGAACTTCGCCAAATTGTAGAGACAAAAATACTGAAAAAAATCTACAGTTTCTTATCGGAGGAGGAGAAGAAGCTCCTGAAAACCCGCGCGGCGCACAAAGAGCCTTTTGTTCTCTCCCGAATGGGATTGGATCGCTGGGATGGAACAGAAGAGTCGTTCCGCCATCTCCTTCATCGAAGAGGCCTGGCCCGCTTGGGAGCTGCGCTTTCTGGACAAGATCCAGACTTTATCTGGATTCTCTGCCACCGATTGGATATCGGTCGCGGCAATGCCCTCTTCAAACTGTGCGCAAAAGAAGCGACCCATGGCGTATCAGATGCGATCATACGGCAAATAGAAGAAATATTATGAAATTCTTTTCTCTAATTTCTGGCAAAGAAGTGCGGGCAGCTCCGGGAGAGAAAATCATCCCTGCGAAAGAGTTCTCCACTTTGGAAAGCGCAAGCGAAATTCTAAAGACGGTCAAAGGCGAAGCGGCTGAGTTTAAAGCGCAAACAGCTGTAGAGGCTGAAAAGATCAAAGAGCTCGCTTTTCAAGAGGGTTTTCAAGAAGGCCTCGCTTCTTTAAACGCCCATCTATTTGCCCTCGATAAAGAATTAAAAGCCCTGCGCGAAGAAGTGCAAAAGAAAATCCTCCCCCTCTCTTTGATGGCCGCGCGCAAAATTTTTGGCGAAGAGCTGCGCCTTCATCCTGACAGGATCGTCGACATCGTCCTCACCTCTCTAAAACCGGTGACGCAGCACCGCAAAATCATCATTTACGTAAACAAAGCCGATCTTCAAGCACTTGAAGATAGCAAAAACAAAATCAAGAAGATCTTCGAGCACCTCGACAGTCTATCGATCCAAGAAAGAGCCGATATTGAACCTGGAGGTTGCATGATAGAGACCGAAGCAGGTATTATCAATGCACAACTGGAAAATCAATGGCGCGCCCTCGAATCGGCCTTTGAGTCCTTCATGAAAAAATAGCTATGCTGAAACTATTCTTTTGCCTCCTACTCCTTATCACGCCGCCCCTCGCAGCGCAAAACGCTCCTGCGCAAGCAAAAGCCAATCAAACAATCGCCGCAGCTGAAGCGCCTTCCAACAATAACCCTCCGATGGTCACGAAGCTCGCCATCCTAGCTGGCCTTTCGCTCTTGCCCTTCGCCGTCATGCTTCTCACCTCTTTCATGAAGATCGTCGTCGTCCTTTCGCTTCTTCGCAACGCTCTTGGCGTGCAAAATACGCCGCCGAACCAAGTCCTAAACGGCATCGCGCTTCTCATTACTCTCTACGTCATGTTTCCCACCGCTCTTTTGATGTACAATGCCGCTGAAGGGGTCATTAAAACCAATCCACCCACAGAAGTGCTCTCGAATCAATCAGCCATCTACATCGTGAATGTGATCGACAAGGCAAAAGAGCCGCTCCGCGACTTTCTGCAGCGCAATTGCAGCCCAAAACACGTGCAGAGCTTTTACACCCTCGCTTACCGGATCTTCCCCGATCCCTACAAATCGCAGCTGAAGAACAACGATTTCATCATTCTCATTCCCTCGTTCATCACGAGCCAACTCAAGACCGCTTTTGAAATCGGCGTCCTCATCTACCTCCCATTTTTCGTCATCGACCTCGTCGTTTCCAACATCTTGCTTGCCATGGGTATGATGATGCTCTCCCCGCTCACCATCGCCTTGCCGATCAAGCTCCTCCTTCTCGTCATGGTCGATGGATGGACCATCCTCGTGCAGGGTTTAGCAATGTCATTTAGGTAATTACCATGTTTGCAAATGAGATCTACTCCCTCACCTACCAAGCCCTGATCCTCATCCTGCTCCTCTCTGGACCTCCGATCATCATCAGCACCATTCTCGGCCTCATCGTCGCCATCTTCCAAGCCGCCACGCAAATTCAGGAGCAAACTCTCTCCTTCACCGTCAAACTCTTCGCCGTTATCTTCACCATCATCGCTCTTGGCGGCTGGCTCGGCGCCACCGTCGTCCAATACACCAACACCATCTTCAGCACGATCTCCCGCATGAGCGCAGGATGAACACCCTCTCGGCCACCGACACTTACCTCTCTCTCCTCCTCTCCCTTCCCCAACTCCAGCCCGCCACAGTCCTCTCCCTCTTCTTCCTCACTCTCGCGCGCCTCCTTCCAATCATGGCCCTCGCCCCCTTTCTCGGCGCCAAAAACATCCCCATGGTCATCCGGATGATGTTCGCCATCGCCCTCGTCGCCATCTTTCTTCCTCAAAACCTCCTCGTCGCCCATGGAGATCTCCCCTTCAACCTCTCCTTCATCGGCCTCCTCGCCAAAGAGCTCCTCATCGGCACCATGCTCGGCTTCCTCTCCTCCATCCCATTCCTCATCGCCCAAATGGCCGGCAGCCTCATCGACCACCAGCGCGGTTCATCGGCCCTCCAAGTCACCGACCCCACCACTCAAACACAAACCGGCTCCATCGGCCTCCTCTACAACTACGTCCTCATTGCCCTCTTCTTCTCCCTCAACGGCCCCTTCATCTTCCTCGAAGGCGTCGCCGACTCCTACCAACTCATCCCCGCCGACGGCCTCATTAACCCTACCTTCTTCTCTCTCCACCTCCCCTTCTGGAAGCAGATGATCGGCCTCCTCCAAACGATGATGAACCTCTGCATCCAGCTCTCCGCTCCCGCCCTCATCGGCATCCTCCTCACCGACATGTTCCTCGGCATCGCCAACCGCCTCGCGCCCCAAGTGCAAATCGTCTTCCTCGGCATTTCGCTCAAAGCGTGGGTGGGCATCGCCCTCATGACGGCAGCCTGGGGCCTAATCTTTAAAGTGATGGGACAGGAATCGATCAAGTGGATGCAATCGCTGAATCAGATGATCACGCAGATCGGGTACTTTTATATGAAACAGGGATAGAGGGCCTCACATGTGTTCGGCCAACCCAAAATCAACGATATAATGATAAAATGATGAGAATGATAGGAGAGAAGAAAATAGGTTCTTATTCTACTTCTTTATTGCGGCCTTTTTATTGCGGAACTCTTCTGCCACAGTCGTTCGCGCATCCATTTCAGCGACGGCCCTGGAGGCTATGAGAAGCCCGAAGAGATTCGTCAATGATTGGTTGATGTAATTTGTGTTAGGGTCCAGCCAATTGTTTTTTAGTTTATTTCGATCAAAAAGATTAGATTTATCATTATAAAGCAACTTGTAGTCAATATCAGAGACAAGTTTTTTCAAAGTGGAAAGCGCTCTTTCTTGAATCTTTTCAATTTTTTTGCAGTCGATGAAGGCGGATTGTATTTTATCACTACTTCGCCCCTCTCTCACGTCTATAACTGTTACCTGAGTCCACTGACGACAACCCAAGCAGGCTAAAAAACGATCCCACAGGTTCAGCTCATATTTTAAATCGAACGTTTCTACAGTCCAAGCGTCAGATATCCCTTCTACCTCGCCAGATGGAATCGATAAACAAATAGTATTAATCATAATATCCTATAAATTTTATAGTATTATTATATCACAATTATTACTTAATTGTTATTAATATTTTTAATAATGGGATAAACATCGACTTGCGATCGGTAGGGCTTTACCCTATACTTTAATATTTATGCATCCTTTGACCCTCAACCTCACCCTTCCTACCCCACAGAGCACCATCTACTTCGGCCTAGATTCCCTCACTCAGGTCGCCCATGGCCTCTCTCGAAGAGGAGCCCTATTGGTCGATGCGGCGATCGCTCAGGGCCACGGGGCTGCCCTGCAGGAGCGGCTGGGCTATGAGCTGATCCCTATTACCCCCCACAAGACCCGAGAGAATAAACAGACCATAGAGGATGCCCTGTTTGAGCGGAAATTGGGGCGCGATTCGGCGATTATCGGGATGGGGGGTGGAACGACGACCGACTTGGTGGGGTTTGTGGCCTCTACCTACATGCGGGGGGTGCCGCTGATTCTGATCCCCACCACTTTGTTGGGGATGGTCGATGCGGCAATTGGAGGCAAAACCGGGGTCGATACGCCTTTTGGAAAGAATTTGGTCGGTTCGTTTTATTTGCCGAAAGCGGTCTTTATCGATGTGAAGTTTCTCAAAACATTGCCTGAGCAAGAATTGAAACAGGGAATGGGCGAAGTGTTGAAGTATGGTTTGATTTGGGATGCTTCGATTTGGGAGAAGGGGGAAAAATGGAGGGAAGAATTAGAGGCCTTGATCCGCGCTTCGGTGGCGTGCAAAATGGCGTTCGTGGGGCGGGATTTCGGAGAGACGGGCCTGCGGCGGATTTTGAATTTCGGCCATACTGTGGGCCATGGCTTGGAACTTCTTTTGGACATACCCCACGGCGAAGCGGTGGCTTTGGGCTGCATGGCGGAAAGTTATCTGAGCCATCGATTGGGCTATTTGTCGAAAGAGGATTTGGAGATCATTCTCCGCTTGTACCGAAAGCTGGGACATGGTTTTAAGAGAGTGGAGTCAAGGAAATTACTGGAAGCGATGACATTGGATAAAAAGGCAAAAGGGGGAGAGCCCCGATTTGTATTGATCGACCGGATCGGCCATTGTGTCCCTTTCGATGGGGCCTACTGCAGCATGGTGAAGCGGGCTGTTTTGGAAGAGATGATCGAGTGGATGAATGACAAGCGTTAAGATTAAACCGAGTCGGTTGCACGGGACGATCGCGATCCCCCCTTCGAAATCACATACGATGCGCGCTCTTTTATTTGCGTTGATGGCGAAGGGGAAGAGCCGTATTCGTTATCCGTTGCCTTCTCCCGATACATTTGCAATGCTCGATGCGATCCGCCGGTTGGGCGCGCGCGTCGATATGGATCAAGGGGCATTGGTGATTGAGGGAACGGGAGGCCGGTTGCAACCGGCGGAAGATGTGATCCAGTGTGGCAACTCGGGGCAGGCGCTCCGCTTCATCGGAGCTTTGGCCGCTTTGCAATCGAACTATACGATCCTGACGGGCGATCTCTCGATCCGGCATCAGCGTCCGGTAAAGCCCCTGCTGGAGGGATTGACGCAGTTGGGGGCGTTTGCCGTATCGAGCCGGTTAGATGGGTTCGCGCCGATTGTGGTGAGGGGGCCTGTAGTGGGGCGCAAGGCAAAGCTGCGGGGAGAGGATTCACAGCCTGTTTCGGGGCTGTTGATGCTGGGCGCCTTTACACCTCTCGAGTTGGAGGTGACTGATCCGGGCGAGAAACCGTGGATCGACCTGACTCTGAGCTGGCTCGATCGGTTTGGGGTCGGATATGAGAATCATCACTATGAGCGATACAAGGTGAAAGGGGGGGCGCAGATTCCCGCCTTTGAATATGCCGTTCCCGGCGACTTCAGTTCGGCGGCCTTTCCGATTGCAGCGGCTTTAGTGACCCACTCGGAGATCGCTTTGGAGAACATCGATCTGAGAGAG
>CAYNWC010000049.1:6870-9093 GCA_964400805.1 uncultured bacterium
AAGATAGTTCTTTCGATTCTGGAGTCGATGGGAGCCCGTTTTGAGAGCCACGGCTCTCGCTTGTTGGTGAAAAAAGGGAATGGTTTGAAGGGAATGCGAATCGATGTGAATGGGTGCATCGATGCATTGCCGATTTTGGCAGTCGTGGGGTGTTTTGCGAGCGGACGGACAGAGATCGTCAACGGGGCGATCGCGCGGCACAAAGAATCGGATCGGATCGCCCGTATTGCGCAAGAGTTGAAAAAAATGGACGCTCATATTGAGGAGAGGCCTGATGGGCTTGTGATCCATGCCTCACATTTGCGCGGATCGAAGGAACTGACAGCGCATCGCGATCATCGCCTCGCTATGGCTTTGTCGGTCGCCGCTTTGGCCGCTGAGGGAGAGAGTCAGATCGATGGGATTGAGTGTGTGACGAAAAGCTACCCCCCGTTTTTCGATGACTTTCGGAAGATGGGAGCGCAGGTGGAAGTATGAACCTCATTCTCTTTGGCTTTAAAGGCGCGGGGAAAACCCATTTCGGCAAACGGCTCGCGCTCGAAATGCATCGCCCTTTCATCGATCTCGACGACCTGATTGTCGAATTGTACCAGAAAGAGACCGACACGCGGAAAACCCTCCGGGCTATTTATATAGCCGTGGGGGAAGAGCCCTTCCGCGCGCTGGAGAAAAGAGCCCTTGTCTTACTGAAAAAGGTGGAGAATGCGGTCATTGCCGTCGGCGGCGGATCTATGTTAGATCCCGAAAACGTAGAGATGCTGCAGAAAATCGGCGCGCTTATCTTCCTCCAAGCCTCGGCTGAAACGCTCAAAAAGCGGATCTTCCAGGAAGAGCTGCCCGCCTTCTTTGACAAGAAGGATCCCGAGGGATCTTTTCTTCGAATGCTCCATGAACGGGAGCCGATTTACCGATCGATTCGCGCTCGGTGTGTCGATACCGATGCGTTGGACGAAGCGGGTATTTTAGCCGCGCTTCGCTCTATCTTGCTCTTGGAGGAACCGCCGAATGGCTTCTAATTTTTTTGGCCAGTTGTTTCGGATCACGACTTTCGGAGAATCGCACGGACCTGCCATTGGCGTTGTGATCGATGGGTGCCCAGCGGGGCTCCCTATTGCGAAAGAAGAGATCGATGCGGCGCTCTCTTTGCGGCGGCCTGGGAATAGCCCTTATACCTCTCCCCGCAAGGAAACAGATGAAGTGGAGATCCTGTCGGGTCTATTTCAAGGGAAGACGACGGGAGCCCCGATTGCTCTACTCATTCGGAATCGAGAGGTTGATTCGAGCAAATATGAACCGATCAAAAACCTGCTGCGGCCGGGTCACGCGAACTATACCTACTTGCAAAAGTATGGGATTTTCGATTATCGAGGCGGCGGTCGTTCTTCGGCGCGAGAAACAGCAGCGCGTGTGGCAGCGGGCGCTATTGCAAAGAAATTCCTCGCTCACTTCCATATCGATCTATGCGCCTTTGTCGCGGAGATCGGCGGGATTGCCATCGCAGAGCCGCGCTTTGACTCGATTGAGAAGCTGCGTAAAAAAACAGGGGCGAGCGCTCTCTTTTGCCCCGACGCCAAAGCCACCGAGAAAATGATCAAAGAAATCGAAAAAGCGAAAAAAGAGGGCGATTCTCTCGGAGGCATCCTGCAGGCGGTGGTGGTCAATCTCCCATCCGGTCTTGGCGATCCGGTCTATGGCAAATTGGAGGCGATTCTCGCCGCTGCGATGCTCTCGCTTCCGGCCACGAAAGGGTTTGAGATTGGATCTGGCTTTGCCGCCGCCCGGATGAAAGGCTCTGAGCACAACGATGCCTTTGACGTCGATCAGCGAGGGAAGATCACGACCAAGACCAATCGCGCAGGGGGAACTCTCGGCGGGATTTCAACGGGGCTGCCGCTCACCTTCCGCGTGGCCTTCAAGCCCACTTCGAGTATTCAGAAGGTGCAAAAAACGGTGAATCTCAAAGGGGAGAAGAAGCCATTTAAATTGCCCGCTGGGTCGCGCCACGATCCGTGCGTCGCCATCCGCGCCGTTCCCATCGTCGAAGCGATGACCGCTCTCGTCTTAGCCGACGCAATGCTTCTTAATCGATGCTCTAAACTATAAAAATTAATAACCACCCGCGAACAAAGTTCGCTAGAGCTGCGGAATCTACCAAAAGGTCCGGGGGACCTTTTGGTAGCGGAGCAGGAGCTCACAGAGAAGAAGAAAGAGATAGGCGTGATA
>CAYNWC010000050.1:0-9073 GCA_964400805.1 uncultured bacterium
AGACATCGATCACCGGCTCATCCCAATAGACAGTCCCTTCATCGACGAGAGTCCCCATCAGAAAGCTAGTGAACGCCTTAGTGCACGACCCAATGGGAAAGAGAGTCTCTTTGGTGACCGGTTTCTTCTCTTCCAGATCGCGGTACCCAAATCCTTTGGCATAGACCACTTGACCGTCAACCACAACGCCCACGGCAAGACCTGGGACCTGGTAGTCGCGCAACGCCTGTTCGATCCGTTCATCAAACCCCTCGAGCAGATTTTTCGCCCGCTGCGCTTTAGGAGAGAACGTTTCAAACCAGTCGAAAAATCCGGCGTTTAGGAGAAGGGGAAGAAAAAAAACCAGGGCCCATTTTTTCAGCATAAGATCTCCATACTTTTAAAGTTTTGATGGACAAGGATCTTAAGCAGATTTTTAAAAAATGACAACTCGGATTTTGAACGGAACCGAATTAAAATTATTTGTTTACGCCATTAGCCCTATTAGGCCGATGATGATGAGATAGATAGCGACCACGTAGTTGAGAATGCGAGGATGAACGAGGATGAGAATCCCCGCGATGAGGGCAAGAATGGGGGCAACGTGAACATTGAGCATCATTGTCTGATCCATGGAAACTCCTGGTTAATTCTCTTTTATACCGGAGCAAACATTTTCTACACTTGAAATTTAGCACTCTTCCCTCTCATAATTGGTGCCATGAAAAATAAGGCATTGATTCTCTCCACCGGTTTAGCCATGTTCTCGATGTTCTTTGGATCGGGCAATCTGGTCTTCCCTCTTGTTGTAGGGCAAGCGAGTCAAGGCCATTTCGGACTCGCGACGTTGGGCATTTTATTGACCGGCGTGCTCGTCCCCTTCCTTGGGATTTTGGCCCTTCTTCTCTTCAACGGCAACGCAAATGAATTTTTTGGACGGCTCGGCAAGCCGGCTACGTTCTGGTTTCCCCTCATCGCCCTTTCCCTCATGGGCCCTTTTGGCGTCGTGGCCCGTTGCCTCACAGTCGCGCACGGCGCCTTTAAACTTCTTCTCCCGACGACGCCCCTTTGGATCTTCAGTCTCTGCGCCTGCGCAATCATCTACCTCCTAACCATCCAAAAGAACCGGATTGTTCCCCTCCTCGGCTCCATCCTCACTCCCCTCCTCGTTCTCGCTTTAGCTGCCATCGCTTTCTTCGGACTTTCCTCTGCCCCCCTTCCCAACGCTCTCTCTTACGGCGGATGGGAGAGCTTTAAAACGGGCATTTTCCAGGGCTACCAGACCATGGACCTCCTCGCAGCATTCTTCTTTTCCGCCTTTGTGATCAAACACCTGCGCGACCATCAAACAGAGGCGAAGAGTTCTCTCCCCATTTTCCTCCAATCCTCTCTGATCGGCGCCGGCCTTCTTTCCCTCGTCTACTTCGCCCTCGTTCTCCTCGGCACGCTCTATGCTCCCCAGCTCGCGACCGTGCCTCCTCAAGAAATGCTCGGCTTTGTCGCAGAGCGCGCGCTCGGCTCTTGGGCTGCCCCTCTCGTCGCCCTCACCGTGGCCCTCGCCTGCCTAACCACCGCTATCGTCCTTACCTTCCTCTTCGCCGACTTCTTCCGCAAAGAAGTCGCCAAGGAGAAAATCGGCTCCTCTCTGGCTCATTTCCTGACGCTGGCCGCCGCCTTCGCCACGTCCACCCTCGAATTCTCTGGTATTGCCAAAATTTTGGGACCCATTCTCGAAGTGATCTATCCCTCCCTCATCGTCCTCACGATCCTCGGCATCTTCCACAAACTCTGGGGTTGGAAATCGGTCCGGATGCCCTTCGCCATCGCCTTTGTTCTCAAACTCCTCTCCGGAGCGATCTAAGAACCTATGCGAGTAAAAAGTTTCAGTCGATTTTTCGGTTCTTTTGAGCCGACTTTTCGGTTCAAGCCTTGGGGGGCAATATCGACAATGGTATATGGCCCCCCAAGTTTGAATCCGAAAATCGGCCAAAATAATCCAAAAACTCGACGAAAAATTTTACTCGGATAGGTTCAAATGCTTTGTTTCTGCGGTTCAGGTCAAAGCTACGCCCACTGCTGCCAACCCTATCATGATGGAACTCCCGCCCCTACTCCCCTGGCTCTGATGCGCTCCCGCTATACAGCCTATGCCCTGGGGAAAGGGGAATACATTTTGCAGACGACGCATCCCGACAGTCCCTATTTCGAGAAAGATCGAAAGAAGTGGGTTCAGGCGGTCAAAGCGTTCTGCGATACGACGCAGTTTTTAAAGTTGGAAATTTTAGGGTCGGGAGAAGATTGGGTTCATTTCAGAGCCCACCTCAAGCAAATCGAACCGCTCCTCCTCGAGGAGAAGAGTCTCTTTGCTAAAGTGGGTGGAAAGTGGCTCTATGTCAAAGGCGACTTCACAACGCGGAAAAGTTAATCTTATGCAAAGCACCATCCCCCGAGGGCGAGGAGGAGGGTGAAGAAGACCGGCGTGCGGATGGGCTTCACCTGATAGAGGCGAAAGGCGATGTTAAAGAGGCAGAGGACGATGAGGGCGGGATAGAGGACGTCGAGTAGAGGCCCCCAGAGCTTCACAATCCCGCTAAAGCCGAGGTTTGCCAAGGCAGCTGTCAGAGTGAGGGTGACCGCCAAGGCGACGCCATTGCTCACTTTATTTTGCAGCAGATCATTTTTGAGGTATTGAGAAAAGACCGCCGCGAGAGAAATGGCTGTGGTGAGGCAGGCGAGGAAGACGGCTGCGGAGGAGACGAGACCACCGAAGGGGCCGAGAACCTGGATGGCGATGCGATGGAGGAGTTCTTCAGGAGGCATCGGGCCGAGCGTCCAGCTGTGATGGGCCGCGATCCAGCAGAGGCCGATATAGGCCGTCATAAGGAGGGCTGAGGCAATGAGGCTGGCGTAGGTCATGCGGCGGCGGATCTCTTTGGGGTCGGTGGTGCCTTGAGACAGGTGGGGCAGAACGACAGTCGCAAAGAGGAGCGCTGCGATGAGATCGGTGGTTTGATAGCCCATCTTAAGGCCAAAAGCGAAGGGATGAATGCCACTTTCTAAGGGAGGCTGCGCTTCAGGGGCGTAGATCCAGCCCATGACCACCAAGAGAAAGAGAGAGAGGAGAAGCAAGGGAGTCAAGACAGTTCCCAGAAGGCGGATGATCCGATGGGGGCGAACGGTGAGGAAGAAGATCGCCACGCAGATCAGGGCGCTAAAGGCCAAGAGGGAGAGGAAGGGGCAGTAGGACTTAATCGTGGCGTGCATGAGGGTGACGAGGCGGGGCATAGAACCAACGGGTCCCTGGCTGAGCTGAAGGACGAGAAGCAGCGCGAGCGCAGGCCATTTGCCAAGCCGCCCTAAAAACGTGGGGAGATGGCCCCCATAGAGCATCATCGCAATCAGCCCCAAGAAGGGGAAAACCACCGCCGAAAGGCCCAGTCCCAAAATCGCATAGGGAGTCTCTGCCCCACAGAGACGGCCCACAACCAGAGGAAAAATCATATTGCCAGCGCCAAAGAACATCGAGAAGAGAGCGAGTCCACTGGAAAAAATTCCAATACGCGATTTGGGCTGATCAGCTGTAAGAGTTGACATATGGCCCCCGATGATAAACAGGCGGACCTTTTTCCGACACGGAAAATTAACCGTGAAAAAAAAGAGTTGAATTCTTATATTTCTCTTGTTTGCACCGGTACGGAGAAGTATGAGCGAATCAGTCACCCGAGTCCCCCCCTGGATCCACCGATTTTTAATCCCCCTCACCCTTTTAACTCTTTGTCCTCCAGCGGTTTTTGTATTTTGGTATACCGCCACAGCGCTGGATGGGTCTCTCCTTTCTTTCTGGCATCTCGCGATGAAACAAGGATTTGTCTCTACGATCGCCTCGATCTGGGGCCCGGTATTTTTTGGAACGCCGACCGCCTGGAAGATCCTCGGCTGCTTTGCGATGTTTCAACTTTTTTTAATGAAGGCCATTCCCGGCAAGCCCTTCCTGGGGCCGATCACCCCGAAAGGAAACGTTCCTCTCTATAAAGCAAATGGAATCCCCTGTTTTTTCATCACCATCTGCGCATTCTTCTTGGGCAGTTATCGCTTTCACCTCTTCTCCCCCACCATCATCTATGACCATTTGGGCCCTCTCTTAGGCGCGCTCAATGCCTTTAGCCTCCTCTTCTGCCTCTATCTCTACTTCAAGGGCATCTATTCCCCATCGAGCACCGATTGCGGCAAGACAGGCAGTCCCCTCTTCGATTACTATTGGGGCACCGAACTCTATCCCCGCATTTTCGGCTACGACGTCAAGATGTTCACCAACTGCCGCTTTGGCATGATGGGATGGACGTTGATCATTCTCTCCTATGCCGCGAAACAGGAAGAGCTCTACGGCTTGAGCGACTCGATGGTCGTCGCCGTGGCTTTGCAAATCATCTATGTCGCCAAGTTCTTCTTCTGGGAAACCGGCTATCTCCGCTCGCTCGACATCATGCACGATCGAGCTGGCTTTATGATCTGCTGGGGTTGTCTCGTTTGGGTTCCCTGTATTTACACCTCTTCAACCCTCTATCTCGTGCATCATCCCAATCAGCTGGGCACTCTCTGGGCCTCCCTCATTTTCCTAGCTGGCGCGGGCAGTATCATGATCAACTTCCTCGCCGACCGGCAACGACAACAGGTGCGGGCGAAAAACGGCGCCTGCTTGGTCTGGCGCAGCAAACCCTCGCTCATCGCCGCGACCTACCAGACGCAAGATGGAGAGACGAAACAGACATATCTCCTCGCATCGGGTTGGTGGGGCTTATCGCGCCACTTCCATTATATTCCGGAGTTGATGGGCGCGTTTTTTTGGGCGCTGCCCGCTCTCTTTTCCAATTTTTTTCCCTATTTCTATCTCACCTTTCTCACGATTCTCTTGGTGGACCGGGCCTTTCGGCACGATAAGCGCTGCGCCGATAAATATGGGAAGCATTGGGAAGAGTATTGCGAGAAAGTCCCCTACAAGATCATTCCGTACGTCTTTTAGAGTGTCTCTTTGAAGAAGGAGACGAGGAAGGGGCCCACTTCTTGATGGACGGTAACCCGGTCTGCTTGGAGTCCCTCGGTGCAGAGCTCTTTCTTCATCGCTTCTTTGCCTGCAGGCGAAACCCGGTTAAAAAACGCGTAATGGGAAATCTTCTCCCGAAAGAGCTTCACTTTTGCCAGGGCAGCATGCTGAATGAGTTGCGCCGCGTGCTCCGGAAAGGGAAGCACCTCATCGTGTTCCGATGCCACGAGGGCCAGGGGAACTTGGACCTGTTTCAACGACTGAGGAGTAAAGACAAAAACAGCGGGCGATAGGAGGGCAATGGCCCGGATATGGGGCTCTCGAAAATCGCCTTGTCCCTCAGAAAAATCGATCTGCTCCACCAATGCGAGATCGATCTCTTTGTACTTCTTCTGCTGACTCTGGACGATCTCTTTGACGTTCTCAGCTCTCGCCCCGCCCAAAGCTAAGCCGGTCATCCCTCCCAGCGAATAGCCGATAAAACCGATCCGCTTTGGATCGATCCGCAGTCCTGGCTCCTTGAGCAAGGCGCCGATGGCGAAAGAGATATCGCGAGCCCGCTCCCAGAAGCGGAGCGAAAGTAAGGGATTATAGCTTCGCCAGGAGTTGCCGTGATGATCGACCGCAGCCACCATAAATCCGTTGCGGACCAGATCCTCCACCATCCAGCTCAGATAGCGGCGATTCCCTCCATGGCCATGAGAGATCACAATCAAAGGATACTTCCCATTGAGAATGGGCGCATTGCGGATCTCTTTCGGGTGAATCCATCCATCGGCAGATTCCTCAAAGGGGCCATTCTGCTCCGTCGGATGCCACAGCTCAACAACGACCGGTCTATCCCGCTTCGCATCGTGATATTCGAGTGTGCGCACGCCAACCTGTAGAGTGGGCGACGCTTTGGACATCGCCTGCAACCCGCCGCAAATGAGAAAAAAGAAAAAACACCACTTCATGGGGCAAAGTTTATCAAAACCTTTCCATTCTCGAAAAGGAGTTCTTCAAAAAGGCAATGGTTTGCTCGTGCCAGTCTTGAGCGGCAAAGGCGTTGGCTGAAGGAGTGCCGCCGTAGGCAAACCATCGCTTGAGGATGGGGTGGAATCCGGAGGTTCCTTTGGATGGAGCGTGGCCCACGTCGGGATAGGAGAGATGGAGGACGGGAATGGGAGAGGCGTGAGCGATGAGGCGGTCGACAATTTGCTGCGCAAAGAGAGAAGAGGGCCACATCTGGTCATCTTGGGCGGAGATGAGGAGAAGAGGGCAAGTGATCTTTTCCACAGGAATGGCCGCAGCGGCAAAAGCGGGATCGTCCATGCCGGCGAGAAAAGAGGGAGTTAAGGCGATGATCGCGTCGGAGTCGGGAAGAGAGAGAGGCAAGGGAGCTGGAGCCGCAAGGGGTTGCCCTTGATAGGTCCAGGTAGGAACCGAGAGATCGTCGAGAGCGCCATACATGACGCTGGTTGGAACGTAAGCGGCTACCGCTCCGATCCGATCGGGAAAGGTGGCAGCGAGAAGAAGAGCGAGCTCTGCGCCACGCGAACCGCCCCACAGCCCTATGCGGGAAACCTGGAACTCTCGCCGCAAAAAGTCGATGGCGGTTTCCCCATATTCGAGGGGGATTTGCTTGAGGGTAGAGGGAAGCGATTCAGCAGCGAAATAGGCGAGAGCGAGCGCCGCAAATCCGTGGGAGGCAAGCGCCTCTGCACGCGCTTCGGGGATTCCTCCACTCGATCCCCCCAAAACGATGATGGCGGAAGTGGCGTTCTGCGGGTGAAAGAGGGTCGCGACAAGCCCTTTTTCTCGAATGGCTCTTTTTTTCATATGGAGAGCATCGTACCGAAAAAAGGGTTTTAGAGATATGCTGAGGTTATGCCCAGCAAAGAATATCGGAAGTTCTTCGAAAAACTCTCCCGAAGGCGGCTGCTACCCAAAGAGGTCCCGATTGAAGAGATGCGGACGCTGTTTGAGCAGTGGATGGCGAACTATCCTCCCCCTTCGGATGTCCGCTTCGAACCGTTTTCGATCGGTCCTTTGCCGGCTTGCTGGGCCTTAGCCCGCGGCGTGACACGGCAGCGGATTCTCTTGTACTTCCATGGAGGGGGTTATACGATCGGCTCGACGCGCTCCCATTGGGGCATCATGGGGCGCTTATCGCAAGCGAGTGGCTACGCAGTGTTGGGCATGAATTACCGGTTGGCTCCCGAAAGCCCGTACCCTGCAGCGATTGAGGATGCGTTAACGGCATACCAATGGCTCTTGCATCACCCCTATCCCCACAATCACATTGCCTTTGGAGGCGATTCAGCGGGAGGCGGGCTCGCTTTGGCCCTGCTGCTGAAGCTGAAAGCGGAGCAACGCCCGATGCCCGCAGCCGCTGTCTGCATGAGCCCATGGGTCGATGTGGGGATGACCGATTATACGGAGAAAAAAGATGTGATCCAAGCACAGCGAACGATCGATTCGGGCAAGGCTTATTATGGCGATCGAGATCCGAAAGATCCGTTCATCTCTCCGCTCTATGGAGATCTGCACGGATTGCCGCCGCTGCTCATCCAAGCGGGAGCGGGTGAAATCCTGTTCGACCAAATCGTCCACTTCGCGGAGAAAGCGAAAAAAAGCGGCGTTTCGGTGACGCTGGAAAAATGGCCCGATATGATCCACTGCTGGCAGCTCTTTGCCACGGAGATTCCAGAGGGGCAAGAGGCGATCGATCGGATCGGGAATTTTCTCTTGAATTCGTTTCCTCTTCCTGTACAATAAGGGCGATGATTCACTTGTTATTATCGATGGCCCTGTTTCTCGCTCCCTCGGATCCTAGACTCAATGAAAAAGCAGAGCCGATCTGCCCCTGTAAAATCGCTTCTACAGAAGTCCAAGGAATCATCGACCAGATGCAGAAAGTCGCTTTTGGAGAGACCCAGGATCGGAGTCGCGCCATCTTAGTGGGACTTGCCGCGCCGCAGATCGGCATTCAGAAGCGAATCATTTTAGTCGACACGGCAGCCACCGGTGTGTTTACCCAAGATTCAGGGCCTCCGCCGCCTCAAATTCAGGTCTACATCAATCCAGAAATCCTCTGGAAATCGGAGACGCTCACTCAATGGAGAGAAGGATGCTTCTCCACCGGATCGGTCTGTGGGATCGTTCCCAGAGCACAAAAAATCTTGATCCGCGCTTACGATTCCAGAGGCCATCTTCTGACCGAAGAGTTCGAAGGGTATGTCGCCCGGATTTTTCAGCATGAGATTGATCATCTCGACGGAATCCGATTCCCCGATCGAATCTCCAATGAAGAGGATCTCCATTGGGTCGAAAGGGAAGAATTGCCTCAATATCGGCTCGAATGGGCCCACTGGTCAAAGCGGTGCCCACGCACGAAATGGGAGGAGATAGCGCATGCAAGACATCCTCAATAACACCCCTTGGTGGGTCTATGTGCTCTTTTTCATCCTCATTCCAATTGGCTTAAGATCGACGAAATCGCGCACCCTCTCCTTCCACCGGCTGCTCCTCCTCCCCGGCGTATTCACCCTCTGGAATATCGGTTGGTTAGTCGAACGGACCCATGAGGAATTTTTCCTCTTCGGCTATTGGGTCATTGGCGTTGTGATCGGAAGCGGCCTCGGCTGGCTTTCGGTTCGCTATTGGCATGTGCAGGCGGATCGGAAGCGGAAAATGGTTACCCTGCCCGGCAGCTGGTCGTCGCTCATTCTGATCCTCCTCGTTTTCGCCACTCGCTATGCGTTTATTTACCAATATGAAGTGCATCCCGACAAGGCCGCCGATCTCTTCACAGCCGACGCGGCCGTTTCTGGCGTGATTACGGGGATGTTCATCGGCCGCTCGATCGAGCTTTACCGCAAATATCGTTCCAGTTGATGCCGGATCACCCATTTCCCATAGATGCCATGCCAGTGCATGATCCGGACAGACTCATCTTCGGGTTGGCAGCGGCTCCAGTTGTAAATGGGGGAATTTCACGAATGGAGATCCCCCTCTCCGCGATGAGGTGTGAGACAAGAACTCAAGAGCGTCGAGTAAGGAAAGAGAGAA
>CAYNWC010000051.1:0-9061 GCA_964400805.1 uncultured bacterium
TCATTGATCTGCGCTTGACGCTGCCCCTCAGACTCGTTGATCTGAGACTGGCGCATTCCCTCCGATTCGAGGATGCGGGCCCGCTTTTGTCTTTCCGCGGTCATCTGCAATTCCATCGCTTTCTGGATATCCTGGGGCATCTTGATATCCTTGATCTCATAGCGGAGGCATTGCACTCCCCAAGAGGCAGCCGCTTCATTGATCGCCTCGACGATCTTGGCGTTGAGCGTTTCCCTCTCCTCAAAGGTCTTGTCGAGCGGGATCTTGCCGATTTCCGAGCGCATGGTGGTCTGCACAAGCTGCGTGAGCGCATGGAGCGGATTCTTCACGCCGTAGGAAGCGGCGACGGGATCAAAGATTTTGATATAGACAATCCCATCGAGACTCACGCTCACATTATCTTGCGTGATGGCCGTTTGTTCGGGCACTTCGATCGCCTCCTCTTTGAGAGAGAGGCGGTTGGCAATTTCGTCGGCAAAAGGGAGGATCCAATTGAGGCCCGGCGAAAGCTGCCGGGTGAATCGGCCCAACCGTTGGACGATCCAAACCTGCTGCTGAGGGACAATCTTGAGCCCGCGAAAGAGAAAGGCGAGCAGCAGGAGAAGACTAAGGAGGATGAGTAACATATGGAAGCAAGCTTAGTAGATAGATTCTTTTTGGGAAAGCCTCTGAAAGAGCTAGCTCTACTTTTTTGAGGGTTTCGAGCGGCTGAGAAATGTCGACAAGAAGCAGTAAGAGGTCTTCTTCCAACGAGTCGTCCCGATAGGTGCAGTCAGAGTGGAGAGCTCTGATGAGGGGCCTGTCTAGAAGAAGCGACAGGGCTTTGGCGATTCCGTGGGAATCGGGCATCGGGATCACCGCATCGGGAAGGGGCCATTCGAGCTGGATCCATTGCAGGAAAGCAAAGGCGGCGAAGGCGTGGGTGGCTTCGAGATCCAAGTAACGGGCTGGCGCTGCGGGATCAAAGACAAAGGCCCGAATGGCCCATAGGAAGGCCTTATGGCGACACTGCGCGCAGAGGTTGCCTCTCTGATCCAACTCTTCAAAACAGTGGCGGCATCGTCCGACGGGATCGGGCAATTCACAAAGGAGCCAACAATCAGGGCACAGATATTTCGTCGAACAGAGTTCGCGGCAGGCGAGGCAATAGGGAGGGAAGATCCAATCGAGCACGGTTCGGATCACAGGAGGCTGAAGAATCGTTTCTTGCGCAGGTGGAATTGGGGATCGTCGAGCTGTCCTTCAATCGAGATGAGGAATGATTCGGTGAACTTGAGAAGGACAAACTGCTTCATCTTCACAAAAACGTTTAAATTCCCATCGAGATCCATCGTCGGAGGAGGCTCCATCTCGAGGAAGAATTCGGAGCGGCTTGCCTCGCTAAAGGCATTGGCAAGCTCGAGCAGATAGAAAGCCCCCTCTTTGAGTTCGAAGCGCAAGTCCCCGCACACGGGGATGAGCAGTTCGAGATCAAGTCCGGCGATGCGGCTCAAAACATTGGCAGGGAGATCGAAGATCGTCTCTTCACGCTTATAGGAATTGATGAAGTGGAGCTGCCCCTCGGCCGTGTAAGTTTCACTCCGATCTAACAGCCCCTTGAAGCGGTTGAGTTTCAACTCGCGGACGACGAGAGGGCTGATCTCTCCGGGCGGCTCGCCTGGGCGCTGGAGGAGGCTCGGACGCAGTTCCTGAAGGGTGAGCTGGGGAATGTCGATCGTCCACGGTTGCCCCTCTTTCCCTTCCAAGAGAATCTCATCGACTTTCATCATGCCCGCCGTATCGCTGATCTTCAAATCGTACAGACGGATCCGCTCGGGATGGAAATCGACCTGCGCGAGCAGAGTCCGAAATTGAAAGCCAAAGAGCTCGAGCTGCTTACCCGATAAGATTCCATGGAAAGAGGGGGCGTTTTCCTCCATTTTCAACCGCCCCTTCAATTCATACCCGCGCCCCATTTTGATCTCCTGGAACACCTCGGCAATGTCCTTGGGAATCAGCGCGGAAAGGGTGGCGAAATCGATGCGGGCGCTCCCGACCAACGTATCGGGACTCTCCGCGTGAAAGGAAGCCTCTACCCCTCCAAAAGAACCTTCAATCGAATGGAGGGTCACCCTTTCCCCATACTCCCAGTCAATGGTGAGCGGCGTCTCCTCTTCACCCAAGATGAGGCGCCCCTGAATCTGTTCGTCGAGATTTAAATGAATGCGATAGAAATGGTCAAGGTAATGTAAAGCGGCTTTACATGCCCCCCGATCCCAAAACAGGTGGAGATCCTCAACAGGGTAGGTTTGTCCATCGAAGGGAATCACCCCCTCTCTCATCGTGCAGGCAAAGGTAGACAAGTCGGAGGCAAAATCGAGATCGGCGGTGAAATTGAGATCCTGTCCCCGATCTAGAAACTGGAAGAAGCGATGGGTCAACAGAGAGCCCGGTATATGCATTTGCGCGTTGTGGAAAATCCAATGGGACTGACCCGCATCGAACTCGAGCAGGTCGACTGCGCAATCGAGCGGACCGTGCAAGTTGAGGCCCTGGAATAAGGCTCCTTTCGCAGAGGAATAATAGAGGTGGATGGGGCCCTCATTTTCCAAAGAGTATCCCTGGATTTTTAAGGCTGAGGGGGCCAGGTCGAGATCCGATTCGATAGCGCCATCATAAATAAAGTGCCCCTGTCCTTCGAAATCGCCTCCGATTCCTTGAAAGTCGGCGAGGTGAAACTGCACCTTCGGCAGAGAAAATTCACAGCGTAAAGAGGGAGAAATCGCCCCCTCGAACTCCACCGCAGCCTCCTCTTTCCAGCTCCCTTTCCCCTTCGCATGACCCTCTTTCGTCAGCGAAGCCTGTACAGAGAGGTCCGAGGCCAGATCGATCGTCCACTCCCCTCCCTCTTGCTGAGCCTGAAAAACAAAGGGAGGAGCCGTTCCTTTGGCGACAATTTCCGCCCAGTCCTCTTTGTATTGCACTCGCAGATCGGTATTTCCCACATGGGGGATCTCTGGCAGATCGAGCCCCCATTCTTGCAGGAGGGGTTGAATGGCCAGCGCCGATTTCCAGGGAAGTTGTAAGGAGACATCGAATTGCCCGAAGTCGCAGGGGGCGAAATGGAGCGGCGCGCCCAAGAAGTGGCTCTTTTCCTGAAAGGCGATCTCTTTTCCGTTCGTCGTTCCCACACAGCGGAGCAGGTCCCAAGTTTTGCGCGCCAACCGGAAATCGAAGGCCCATTCAGAGCCCGCCTTGCTCAATTGGGGACAATAAAAAGGGAACTTTTTCTGGCCCATCGCCCATTCGCCATCGATCTTGAACGAAAGATCCAAGTGAGGATCGATCCATCCCCGTCCCTTGAACTGCAAATCGCGGAAGGTTCCCTCTTCAATCTGAATCGGAAATTTTTCTCCATCCCATCCTCCGCAAATCACGAAGTGGCCCGCCAGAGCGCGCACCTCTCCCTTCCAACGCTCCCACGTGCCCCTCGCTTGCAGGTCGTATTTCTCATCGGTTAAAACCAGCTCTCCCCCCTCTTGAGTCAGATTTCCAACCCCCTTTTCGCACGAAAAGAGCGTCTCCTCTTTGCCCAAGACAAGGCCATCTCCTTCAAACTGCAACCGCCATGAATCCCAAGAAGAGAAGGAACCTTTTCCATTCAAACGCCCCTGCACCATCGTCCACTCGGCCAGTTCGGGCCAAAAAACAGCTCCTCCTGCCTGCAGCAACGTCAGCTGCTCCGCGAGTAAATCCTGACACTCCCACTTCCAATTCCCCTCCCCCGAGACCTTGCAGAAAGCCTTCTCAAAATGGAGTTCTGATTCAAACCAGCGCTTCTTGAAAAACCCGCGCCCCTCTCCCTGAAACGGGAATTCTTTTCCTCGCGCAACTCCCATTCCCTGCAGATTCCATTTGATCCCCAGGTCTCCATGATAACTCACCGTTCCCTCTGCCTCCTCTACCGCTCCCAATGGCAAAGCCACGCTCAGCCCTGCAACCGTAAGATGGGCGGAGGAAACGCATTGATCCATCATCTGTAACCGACCCGTCAAAAAGCCCTGAGAAATCTTTCCCTGCGGGAAAAACGATTGGAAATGGACCGCTTTGAACCGTCTCAGCTCCGCCTCCACGGTTTCCCCATGCACATGCGCCTTGAGACCCGAATCGCCCCAATCGAGCGTCAGATGCGTTTGCTGGCCCCGGTGATCCAAGTCGAAGTGAGCCAAGCCATCCCAGACCAGAATGCCATCATTGACCGTTGCGCTGAAATCGATCCAATTTCCCTTCCTCTCTGGCCAGCTACGCAGCTTCAATACCGAGACGTGGGGGCGATCGATCCGCAAATGGCCGCGCAACCGTCTGGGCAGCGCTTTCCAGTCCACGCGAAGAGCTGCCTTCTCGATATGGGCATGAAACGTAGGATCGAAAAGGACGAGGTCGGAGAAGACAAATTCTCCCTCTTCCCACTGGACAGAGCGATAGGCCAACTGACAGTCATAGGTCCAGCTCAAAGCGAAGCGGGCGGTCATCCCCAAAATCTGTTTGTGAAAAACAGCGCACCCAAGAAAAAAGAAAGCGATAATGAAAATTTTCTTCTTCACACTACGCATTCTAAACGAACGGGAGAATTGCAGAGAATTTTTTTCTAAGAGGAGGCGGGTGGCTTATGAATGGTGGAAATAGATTGACCATCCTTATATATCCATTCTTGCCGCCAATAGGCCAGCATTTGGCCGTGAAGTCGCATCTCGTTTGGATAATCGGTTCTTTCAATGAAGGATTCCATCTCATAATCGGGAAAAGAAACTCGTGAATCCTGAATAGCAGCAGTTGCCAGTTGATAATTTAACTCTGAAATTTCCCCATCATAAATAAAATGAGCGGTGAGTTTTTTCTTATCGGGATCAGCGCTAACTGAAACATGTCTTAGTTGACAAGTGACTCTTCCCAAAAGAGCTTGTTGCATATCCAACCGATAAATTGCGTGATCTGGAAAATCTTTCTCCTCTCTTAAAAATGCGTGATTTTTTCTATCAAATTTTGGCAAAACTTCCTCATAGCGCAGAAATACTAACCCATCCTGAATTGGAATCAGTTTGCTGGAGTCAAGTTGGAGAACCTCATACCTATGAAATTCAAGCTCACTAGAATAAGTATTTACTTCGAGCAAAAGAATGCTCACCTCTTCTTCAATTTCTTCTGTAATTTTCGTATCATATAAGAATTGAGCGTATATCCCTCGCTTCTTTTGATTGATCGTGAATGTCACTGCTCGCAATTCGGGCGACACACAATTACCAAGGCAATTTTGTATAGAAAGTAAAAAACTATATATGGGATATGCCATAAAATCACCGTTTGACAAATGGTACAATATGCGCGCCATCTTTTGCGTAATGGATTTTTCCCATTGTGGTGGCAGTTTTTATTTTTGTTTTTTCTTCGACGGCATAACCAATGACCTGCTTAAAATCGACAATTTCCCTATATCCAGCCACTCCGGCGGTAGTCTCTAAAGAGTCGATGGCTTTTATCCCAGTTCCACCATATTCTGTCAGGAGCTTTTGCGGGTCTGGATGGGTGAAAATGCTTGGATTTTGCTCCAATTTAATTAAATTTTCGTAATTCTTATGTCCCACTATGTGCTTGCCTTGCTTAGCTTCAACAATCTTCACCTCGCCTTTTCGGATGGCAGCGATGTGGATATTACTCCAGCGCCGTTCTGTTTGAGCTAAGATAGTTTGCGTAGTCCCTGAAGAAGCAAGAGCCTCAAGGGTGAGGACCTTATTGGCCTTTTTCAGATTTTTGTAGGATTTCAGGAAAGTAATGCCTCCTTTGGTGATCAAAATATCCAACCCATATTTCCCAATCGCATGGCCAAGGAGTTCTCCTTTTTGAAAGTCCTTTAAGTGAGGATAGTTCTGAACGAGTTCCCGGAGTTCAGGAACCATAGCCTGAACAACCTCAAAAGGAGAATGAGAATAGATATATTCAACGCACTGGAGCGCTGCATTGACAAATTCCTGAGAAGTGCTTACCGGGCTTTTTAATAGAGCCCAAATGCCCGCTCCCAAGCCTTCTGCAGTGCTAAGCATGGTGGGAATAAATTCGTGAGTCGAAGATTCAGCTCCAGCGACAATGCCAGCTGCAATCCCAAGCCCCACTTGGCTAGGACTTTCAAAGTAAGAAGGACGCATATTGGAATTGAGGTAATCCTCGATAGCCCGATCAAATTGCCCTGTTTCAAAGTAGGCCGCTGCTCGCTCAAAGTAGGCCTCTTTCATCTGGGGATTTTTCTGAATCGCCGTTGTCAACCCAATGATGGCATCTGCATAGAGGCCATATTCTGATTGAACTTCTCCTTTTAACAAATAAAGCTTGGAGAGAAGTTCATCTTGCACTTGATGCTTTTCGGCTATTTCGATCAGCCAACGGATTTGTTCAATGGCCTCATAAAAATCTTGTCCAATGAATCCTTCTAGAGCGCTCTGAAAGGCGATCCCCTCGGGCTGATGATGCTCCAGGCACCAGGTAAAGATAAAACGAAATTCACGATCCACTTTGCGGATCGCCTCCTCGATAATCTCTTTATTTTTCTCATATTCATAAGGATAGTAATTGGAAAGATTTTCCTCTAACCTCTTAATTTCAGAGGTTAAATCTTCTATGCAATCCCGAATCGATTTAGTTCCTGCGGGAAAGCTACCACAAAATTCTAAATGCCCCTCCTCATCAAAACGCACACTCCCATATTTACCCTCTTGTTCCATCTTCCGAATGCTCGATAAGGTAGAGCGAGAAAACTCGAGTTCCTGTTCATACACGCCAAGCGAGTAAAAGTGGACATCTCTTCTGAGTGCAGATGCTAACTCGAGAAATGCTGGGTAACTGTTGAATGCATATTCTTTTCTGGGGTTTTGGGATAGATAGAATCCTTTCGTCGCTTCCCAATCATACACTTTATATTCTTCATCCCACCAGTCTTGGATCCAGGGATAAAAAGGATAGGCGTTAGTTGCCTCGAGAGGGCTCCAACCTATATATAGAGGTGAAGATAACCAAGAGAAGGCCCGATCAATGGCTTCTCTGAGGATAGCAGAGATTTCGCAGAAATCCGGATTGGTAGTGGGATCTGCACATCCATAGTCACAAACGAACGTTATCCCTCCATAGGTAACAGGACCGCTCTGTGGATCATTTCCGGGCTCAAAATCCTGATCTTCGTCGTTGTATTTTTGGTAATCCTCATAATCATCGTCGTAACTATATGCAGGAGAGAAAAGGAAGAGGAAAGTCAGAAGATAGCAGAGCATGAACCCTCACTGTTTGAAAAAGTGCCGGGGAGCATACAGAAATTAAGTTTTTAACTGCAAGTGGCGGACTTATACCGAAAGAGCCTGGAGAGTGATTTCCTTATGCTCCTTATTGCAGAGAATTTTTTTCTAAGAGAAGGAAGAAGGCGGAAAGATTTCGTCGAGGCGCTCCAACGACTGCCGATGAGACAATTGTTGTGCTGTCATCTTTCCTTCTGCAAATAGGAGGCGCTCTCTACATCCCTGGGTTGAGGTGCACTCGTCAGATTCTGTAATCTCAGCGGACAAACAGGAAGTCTTGGGTTGATAACCCACTGCATTCGCCATATTTTTTATACGACGAGCAATCGTGAGATAATCCCCATCCCATGCCATATCGAGAACGTCGGGTCTAAGGTGGATCACTCGATCCACTAATGCCGAAAGAGGCGTTGTGCTTTCGCCAATCACAACCATCTGTTGCCGAGAGGGGGCAGCAAAACGAGCGGTTGCCAAATCAGTAGAAATTTGAGAGAGAATCTTCCATTGAGATACGGGATTTTCAAGTCTCAGCGCGATATATGGTTCCCTGCTGACAGAACCTATTTCAATACTGCTATTCGATGCCATAAATCCTCAGGAAATCAATTTTTGGTATTGCTCGGGAGTGAGGAGATGATCGTACTCTTTGGGATGGGAGAGTTCGATTTGGAAGAGCCAACCGGTCGATTGGGCGGTTTGGTTGAGGGAGGAGGGATTGTTGCGGAGGGCATCGTTGACGGCGATGACTTTGCCCGAGACGGGAGAATAGATGTCGGCCGCCGCTTTGGTCGATTCGAGGACGCAGGCCTCTTGCCCCGCTTTGAGGGAGGCGCCCTGTGTGGGGAGCTCGATGTAGACGATTTCACCAAGCTCGTGTTGAGCATAGTCAGTGATGCCGACTGTGCCCACTTTGCCGTCGAGCTGAACCCACTCATGTGATTCGGTAAAACGCACGTTAATCTTCATCCTTGTTGAGCTTGAGGGTGCCCCAGGTGGCCGGATGCTGCTCGATGGTATACTCTTCGGAGGAGACGGCGAAGTGTTGCGCAGGTCCTTCGGCGCGGTTGATCCGATAGGTGAAGCCAATGCGAGAGAAGCTGAGGGGATCGTAGCCGTGGAGGCAATGGGCGGGGATCTCGATGGAGAGTTCATAGGAGTTCTTGTGGAGCTCGGGGGTCACTTGAAGATCTTCGGGATGGCAGAGGCGATGGGTGTCTTCATTGCGGAATCGAGTGATCTCGCGGCCGAAGAAGTTTTGGGTCTCTACGGGGAAGAAGACAAAGTGATGGCAAAAGCGGGTGACGACGCCTTTAGTCTTAAGGTCGCGGGTGTCGATGAAGAGCTCAATGCTGTCGCCGCGGCGGAAATCGCCTTCGCCTACTTTTTCGAAGGGGCGATGGACGACGATGTGAAAGCAGAGCTTCTCAAAGTTCCAGGCCGTATAGATGTCGGCAAAGATCTCTTCACTGAGCAGATCGGAGGTGGAAGGGAGCAAATGGCCCTTTTCTGGCTTGAGGGCTCCTCTCAGAAAGAGGCAATCGGCAGTTAATCCAAAAAACTGAACCGGAGAGAGGGAGGGAAGATCTTCAAATAGACTCATTGTTCCTCTTTTTGTACGGGGATTACGATCGCGTGTTTCTTTTTTACCGTTTGGAGCAGTCGCTCAGTGACATATTGCTTGGCATCAGCGGCGAGTGTCTCTTTGCCAAAGGAAAGTTGATCCAAAATGGGATCGGAATCGATCT
>CAYNWC010000052.1:0-8977 GCA_964400805.1 uncultured bacterium
ACCTATATCTACACCAGGACGTACACTCTTTCCCACCACGACGCTCTTCCGATCTCCTTCGGGGCTTCCCAAAGAAAAAGGAATAGAGAGAGACTTTTACTCGAAAGGTGGTTTTTTTGGCAATATTAATTTCATTTGTGCTATGGAGAGAAGTATGCCTGAATTCCCAGATCAAGCCCAGTTGGCCAATATCGGATTGATCGAAGAGCTCTACGTTCGTTATCAAACCGATCCGGAGAGTGTGGATCCTTCGTGGCGCCATTTCTTCGAGGGGATCGATTTTGGCGCTTACCTGTATAAGCGGGGCGTGGAGCCGACGCCCGATCACTCGGCCGTCCGGATTTCCGATCTGATTCAAGCCTATCGGCGCTATGGACATCTATTGGCGCAATTCAATCCGTTGGATGCGAGCGAAAGAAAAACGCCCGAACTGGATTTGGAGCGATTGGGCTTTTTTGAGTCGGAGCTCAACCAGCCGTTTCCGACGCTCGGTTTTTGTGGAAAAAAAGAGGCCCCGCTCGGCGAGATCATCGAGGCGTTGAAGGGGGTCTATGCGAGTCGCATCGGCTTCGAATACATGGGGTTGGGCGATCCCGAGATGGAAAAATGGGTGCAGGGGCGCCTCGAACCGCAGCTCTTGATCCAACCTTCCATCGAAGACAAGCATCTGTTATTGGAGTATCTCAATAAATCAGAGGTGTTTGAGACGTTTCTCCATACGAAATATGTGGGGCAAACCCGCTTTTCGCTCGAGGGGGCCGAGACGATGATCCCATTGCTTGCCGAAATGATCGATTTGGGCAGCCGTCTGGGAATGGAAGAGATTTTGATCGGGATGGCGCACCGGGGCCGGCTCAATGTGCTGACCAACATTTTGAATAAGCCCTACGCGCTGATCCTCGAGGAATTTGAAGATGACACAAGCCTTTCATTTGCCGGCAATGACGATGTGCGCTACCACATGGGATTTACCGGAGAATTTAAAACCCGCTCGGGAAAAAAAGTCGCCGTGGGCGTAGCGGCTAACCCATCTCACCTCGAATCGGTCGATCCGGTGGTCTTGGGGCAAACATATGCCAAGCAATTGGGGAAAGAAGCGCAGGAGAGAAAAAATCAGATCGTTCCGATTCTGATCCACGGCGATGCCTCGATCGCAGGGCAGGGAGTGATCTATGAGACGCTGCAGCTGACGAATTTGCCCTTCTATTCGGTTGGAGGGACGCTCCACCTGGTTGTGAATAACCAGATCGGTTATACAACGCTCCCGCAAGAGGGGCGCTCGACGCGCTACTGCACAGACATCGCGCAGACATTCAGCGCGCCGGTCTTTCACGTCAATGCGGAAGATCCCGAAAGCTGTCTCTTCGCAGCGAAGCTCGCCGTCGAAATCCGGCAAAAATTCCACTGCGATGTCTTCATCGATCTTCTCTGCTATCGAAAATATGGCCATAACGAAGGGGATGAGCCCTCATATACTCAGCCGGTACAATATCACCTGATCCGCTCTAAGAAACCGATCCGGCAAATGTATTATGAGCAGCTTCTCTCTGCCGGGCATGCGGAGCAGAAACTGGCCGAGGCCCTCGAGCTCCAATTCCGCGAGACGCTGAAAGGGGCGCTGGCCCAAGCGCAGGAGCGGATCCAGGCAAAAATAGCGGCGCCTGCGCCCCCGGCTCCCGATCTCTTTGCCCCCGTTTCTACGGCCGTGGACGCAAAGACCTTGCAAAGCGTTCTCGAGACCTATTGCCGCGTGCCTGCGGGCTTCCATCTCCACCCGAAATTGCAGAAGTGGGTCGCTGACCGGCTCACAGCGCTTCAGGGAAATGTCGATTGGGCCACTGCCGAATGCCTCGCGTTTGGCTCTCTGTTGGCGCAAGGGATTCCGCTTCGCTTGGCGGGGCAAGATGTGCAAAGGGGCACCTTTAGTCAGCGCCATCTGGTCTGGATCGACACAGAAACGGGAAAACCCTACATTCCTTTTCAGGCCTACAAAACCCGCTCGGAGATCGTCAATTCCCCTCTCACCGAATATGCGGGGATGGGATTCGAATATGGATATAGTTGGTCGGCTCTCGATACGCTTCCTCTTTGGGAGGCGCAATATGGGGACTTCGACAATGGCGCGCAAATTGTGATCGATCAATATATCGCCAGCGCTGAGCAAAAGTGGAATTGCCCATCCGGGCTCACGCTTCTTTTGCCGCATGGATATGAGGGGGCAGGCCCCGAACATTCATCGGCCCGTCTCGAGCGCTTTTTGCAGCTCTGCGCCCATGCGAATATGCAAGTGGTCTATCCCTCGACTCCCGCGCAATACTTCCATCTTCTGCGAAGACAAGCGCTGCGTAGCGCCAAAAGGCCACTCATCATCATGACCCCCAAAAGTCTTCTCCGCGCGCCCGCTTGCACGAGCCGTGTCGATGCGTTCACAAGTGGCACCTTTGCCGAAGTGCTCGATGACCCAACGCCTCCCGCTACTTGCAAACGGCTGATCCTCTGCACCGGCAAAATCTTCTACGACCTGCTCGCCGCGCGCAAGCGCCCCGATGTCGCCATTGTCCGGGTCGAACAGCTCTACCCGCTCGCGCTCGACAAGCTCAAGCAGCTGCTGGTAAAGTATAAGGGGACGACCGTGTGGGTCCAAGAAGAGCCAGAAAATATGGGCGCTTGGAATTATATGAGGTCCTATTTAGAACTGCGGTATGTGGGGCGCCCTGCCAATGCGACGACAGCTACCGGATCGAGCCTCAAACATAAACAGGAGCAGGCCCTTCTGCTCGAACAGGCGTTAGGAAATGTATGAAAGTGGAAATCAAAATTCCGAAAATGGGTGAATCGATCGTAGAGGCGACCATTGGGAATATCCTCAAACCGACCGGCTCTGTTGTCCGCGCCGACGAAGAGATCTTGGAGATCGAAACAGAAAAAGTGAACCAGGTTCTCCCTTCGCCCGCTGCAGGGCGCCTGGAGCTCACGGTCAAGTCGGGCGATACGGTCAAAGTGGATCAGGTGATCGGAACGATCGACACGACGGTGACCGCTCCGCCGCCAGCGGCTCCGGCTGCTGTTGCCGAAAAGCCGAAAGCAGCTCCAGCTCCTTCCTCTCTGCCCCCCGCGCGCAAGAAAGCCGACGAGTCGCTCGCTGAGCTCAAAGCGCCCTCGCCAGCCCCTGCAGCGCCGCCCCGCGTTTCAGGCCGTGAGACGCGTAAAAAAATGAGCAAGCTCCGCCGCGTGATCGCCGAGAAACTCGTCCAGGTAAAAAATGAGACCGCCATGCTCACGACCTTCAACGAGGTCGATATGAGCGTCATCATCCAACTGCGGGAAAAAGAGCAGGAGAATTTTCAGAAAAAACATGGCGTTAAGCTCGGCTTTATGTCCTTTTTCGTAAAGGCGTGCGTCTCGGCTCTGCAGCAATTTCCCGATATCAATGCCCAGATCGTTGGGGATGAGATCGTCTATCATCACTTCTATGACATCGGCATTGCGGTGGGGACCGAAAAGGGACTCTTTGTCCCTGTGCTCCGAAACGCCGATCAACTCTCCTATGCGGAAATCGAAAAAGGGCTCAAAGTCTTCGCCGAAAAAGCGCGCAGCGGAACGATCTCGGTCGACGACATGCAAGGAGGGACCTTCACCATCACCAACGGAGGTGTTTATGGCTCTATGCTCTCCACGCCTCTCCTCAACCCTCCACAAAGCGGCATTCTGGGGATGCACAACATCGTCAAACGGCCCGTCGTCGTCGACGATCAGATCGTCATTCGCCCCATCATGTATCTGGCGCTCAGCTACGATCACCGCATTGTCGATGGGAAAGAGTCGATCGCTTTTCTCATGCACATCAAAAAGAACTTAGAAGAGCCGACGAGGTTTTTGCTTGACCTATGACGTTGTGGTAATTGGAGCGGGGCCTGGCGGCTATGTCGCAGCCATCCGTGCCGCGCAGCTGGGTTTGAAAACCGCCTGTGTTGAAGAGAGCAAGACGCTCGGAGGGACCTGTCTCAACGTAGGCTGCATTCCATCGAAGGTTCTTCTCCACGACTCGGAAATCTCAACCGATTGGGCCAAAATGAGCGGCCGCAAAACGAAGGTGATCGGCAGCTTTACCGCCGGGATCGAATGGCTCTTCAAAAAAAATCGGATCGACTGGATTCCAGGGCGCGGCCGCCTCAAGGACCCTCACACCATCGACGTCAATGGCCAGAGCCTCAAGGCTCAATCGATCATTCTCGCGACCGGTTCAGAGCCCATCGCCCTTCCCTTTCTTCCCTTTGATGAGAAAAAGATCCTCTCTTCCACCGGCGCTCTCTCCCTCAGCGCCGTTCCCAAAAAGCTTCTCGTCGTCGGCGCAGGGGTGATCGGCGTGGAACTCGGCTCTGTCTATCGCCGCCTCGGCGCAGAAGTGATCTTCATCGAATTCCTCGACCGGATCTGCCCCGCTTTCGACAGCTCCCTCTCTACAGGCCTTCTCAAAGCCCTTACGGCCCAGGGGATGGTCTTTCATCTCTCCCACAAAGTGATCCGCGCCCAAGGGACCACCCTCACTGTGCAAGGCCCTTCCGGCGAGACCTCTTTCACGGGCGACGTCATTCTCGTCGCCATTGGCCGCAAACCCTCCACCGATCAACTCGGCCTAGAAGCGGTGGGCATTCAGCGCGATCCCAAAGGCTTTATCCCCATCGACGCCTCCTTCCGCACCTCCCAGCCCAACATCTTTGCCATTGGCGATCTCATCGAAGGTCCCATGCTCGCTCACAAAGGCTCGGAAGAAGGCGTTGCGGTCGCCGAGCTCATCGCCGGCCATCATCCCACGGTCAACTATCTCGCGATCCCCAACGTCGCCTACACCCATCCCGAAGTGGCCTCTGTCGGTCTCACCGAAGAAGAGGTCAAGGCGCGCGCCCTCGACTATCGCGCCTTCCAGTTCCCCTTCAAAGCCAATTCCCGCGCCCGCTGCATCGATGATGAGGAAGGGTTTGTCAAGATGATCGCCGATACCCGCTCGCACCGCCTTCTCGGCGTCCATATTCTCGGCCCCAATGCCTCCGAGCTCATCGCTACCGCCACTCTCGCCCTCCAACTCGGCGCTACCGCAGACCAGCTCGCCGACACCTGCTTTGCCCACCCCACCCTCTCCGAAGCGCTCAAAGAAGCGGCCCTTGGACTTTTTAAAGCCCCCATCCACCTATGAAGAAAGAATCCTTCTCCACCGGCGTTCTCTTCATGCTCCTCTCATCGGCTGGCCTTGCATTCACCGGCTTTTTCGCAGAGACCGCCTTTCGGAGCATCACCCTTCCCGCCCTTATGTTGGGGCGGTTTGCCTTTTCGCTCCTCATCGCGATCCTCTTTCTTTGGGTGCGCGGAGAACTTCACGGCCTCTTCCCGATTCCCAGTCTCAAGATGCATCTGCTCCGCGCCTTCTTCATGATCTGCTCCCAATATTCCTTCTATTACTACATTGAGAAGAGCACCCTTCTCAACGCCATGGTCCTCCTCAACCTCGGTCCCCTCATCATTCCCCTCATTGAGTGGGGCATTATGAAGCACCGCGTTGGCCTCTCTACCTGGATTGGGATGCTCGTCTCCTTCGTCGGCGTCATGTGCATCTTGCAGCCCGATGCAGGCATTTTGTCCCTCGTCAGCCTCATCGGATTGACCGCCGGGATTTCTCAAGGCGCATCGCAAGTCGTATTTGGAATCAATTCCCGCACCGAAAGGGGAGATCTCGGCGTCCTTTACCTTTTCTCCATAGGTACTGCCTTTGCTCTCATTCCCTATCTTTGCGCCCCCTCTATCTGGCTGCCCGGCATCGCGCCGAGTCTCTGGATCCTTCTCCTCTTTCTTCTCCTCGCCATCGCCTCGAACTGCAACCAGCTTGCCCGAGCCATCGCCTACCAGCACAGCACCCCTTCCCGCCTCTCTTCATTTCTCTATTCCTCCATTCTCCTCGCTGGCTTTTTAGATTGGCTCGTATACGACAAAGTCCCCAACACCCTCTCCCTCATTGGAGCGGGCCTCGTGATCCTGGGCGGTTTGCTCAAAATCTACTTACGGACGCTCAGATCTTCGACCAAATGATGCAACTTTCCGAAGAGGCGGAGCAGCTCTTTTTTTTCGTCATCTTTTTGATATTCTTTCATGCATTTTCGAACCCGTCTGCGAAACCCCATGTCAGCGACTAATCGATCCAGTTTCGAAAGCGCTATCTCTTTATCGCCGAGTTCCCATATAGAGATCACTTTGCACGCCTCTGAATAGAATGTCTGAAGCGATTGTTCGCGGAGAAAATCACTCAAGCTTTCTGCGTGAAAGAACCGGTCTGGGTCTGCAACGCGATTCAGAAAGGATTCCAAGTGGCATTCAGCGACCCGAAACCCGCGACGCTCTTCCGCCATTAAGCCCTCGTGGAGAAAAGGGAGATTGTCCGTTGCCCACTCTTCTGCCCTCTGGTAATCTTCTCTCCTCGTTAGTTGGATGAAAATCTGGACGACATACGTAGGCTCTACCAATCGGTTGAGTGTACCGTTGCAAACAGATGAGATACTCATGCGGGACTCTCGGGACGGGGAGTTGGAAGGCGGGGAGGAAGAGAGGCGTTTTCGGGAGTCGCGGTGAAATTTTCCTTTCTATCTGCCATGAAGGTGCTTAAGGTTTGAAATAGTTGGGATAATTCCTTCTGGGAATTTTTGTACACGTCGACACAAGAAGAGACAAAATGAGGATCTAACGGTTCTTTCCTAAGTGTATTCGAAGCGGCAGCCCGATTCGTTTTGTTCAAATAAAAAATGGCTTTGCAGGCAGTGGAATAGGGCGTTTGGAGACCTTTCGCGCTCATCATTTCAGCTACTTTAAAAACGCGGAAGAACCGTTGGTTGTCTTTCTTGTCGCGGAGGGTTTCTTCGAAAAACGAAGTTATTTTATTTTGTAAGGATTGGTCGAGGAGGGGCTTTGCCTCATCGTATTTCGATTCTCGGATTAGGCGGAAAAAGGAAGAAGAAACTGCGCTCATAAAAGGCTCCCATTCATTTGAAGGCAAGGAACATAGAGCGCAAGTTAGAAAAAGACAAGGATTATTTTTTTAGGCTTCTTTCTCTTGTTATATACCCCTCAAATAGAGTAGAATCCAACCCGTCAAGAGGCTGTTTATAGAATAAATCGTTTGAGGATTCTGCATGGAAGAGATTGAGGAGAAAGATGGTTCTCACGAAGTAGAATCCCAGACCGGTCGAATTGATGACTTGCTGAAGGAAAAGCTTGAAAAGGCCTTCCATAAGCAGACGAGTAAGGTACGCCTCCACGATATCGCAAAAATCGCCTGCGAGCACTCGCCGATCGACCTGGCCTATGCCGCCAGCCACCTGCCCCCGAATGTCCGCCCCGTCCTCTACGAGAATCTCCCGAGCCGCGACGATAAAATCAAATTTTTAATCAACACCGATAGCGATACGCGCCTGGCGCTCTTCCGTCAACTGGACGATGGGGAGTTGAAAAAGGTGTTCGAGCGGATGCCGATCGACGAGGCGGTATGGCTGGTCGAAGACATGCCGGAGCGGCGCTTCCGCCGACTGATGGAGCTGATCGACTCGAAAAAGGCCCATCGGATCCGGGAGCTGAAACAGCACGATCGGAAGAGCGCCGGCCGATTGATGACCTCTGAATTCTTCGCCTTTGCCATGGACCTAACGATCGGCGAGGCGGCCGCTTACATTCGAGACAACCCGCGGATCGACTTCACCAAGGGGATTTTCATCTTGAACGATACGGGGGAGCTGCAGGGGTATGTTCCGGCCCGAAACATGATGATCAACCTCCCCACGACTCCCTTGCGCCAGGTGATGCGCCCCGTTCTTCATAAGGTGACTGTCGACGCGACGCGGGAAGAGGTGATCGACCTGGTCGAGCGCTATAAGATCTCCTCTTTGCCTGTGGTCGATATCGACAACGAATTGATCGGGGTGATCGCCCATGAGGATATCGTTGAGGCGATGGAGGATTTGGCCGATGAGACGATCGCTCGCATGGCGGGTACCAATGAAAAATTTACCTCTCACGATCCCGTTTTGCGCCGCTTTTTGACCCGTGCTCCTTGGCTCTGTGTGACATTGCTGGCGGGCCTATTGAACGTGGGGGTGATGTCCTCCTTTGAAAGACAAGAGGGGAAACTGTTGACCTTCGCTCTCTTCTTTGTGCCGCTCATCACGGGGATGTCGGGCAATATCGGCCTGCAGTGCAGCACCGTGCTGATCCGGGTGATGGCTTTGGGAGGACTTTCCGCCGGAAGCCGCAAGGAGACGATCTCAAAAGAGTTGGGGAGCGGCCTTTTCACAGGGACGATCTTCGGAGTGGGGTGTGGCCTGCTTCTCTATATGCTCGGATGGCTCACAGGCGGCGTTTTGAGTACCACGACGCCGCTGGCTGTGGCGGTCATTGTTGGCATTGGTCTGATCGGCGGGTGCTTTGCCGGTACGTTTTTGGGGGTCTTTTCCCCTCTATTCTTCGTCCGGATCGGGGTCGATCCAGCCATTGCGGCGGGCCCCATTGTGACCGCCTTCAATGACTTCTTGTCGATGACGATCTACTTTGTCATCGCTTGGGGCGTCAGCAATTTATTCTTTTAAGATTGTCTTATTCTGCATTGAGTTTTAGCGCAATTTAAGGTATTGTAGAGATTATGAAATCCCGTACCCCTAGACATTATCGTGGGATCGAAAACCCGGTCAAAAAAATGGCCGATTTGCTGCCCGATGTGGTGGCAGAATTGGGTCAGAGAGCGGGCAATCAGAAGGAAGAGATCTTCCGGCTTTGGTTTGTTCTCATTGGAGAACAGAGCGGGCCGATGACCGAACCCATCTCTTGGTTCGAAGGGGTCTTGACCGTGAAAGTAAAAAGTTCTACTCTCTACAGTTTACTATGCCAGCATGAGAGGCCGCTCCTATTGAAGAGGCTACAAGAGCAATTCGCAATCGGGCATCTG
>CAYNWC010000053.1:0-8912 GCA_964400805.1 uncultured bacterium
TTGAATTGAGCAGACCCATTCCTCCTCATTACCACAAAATTCAGCGACAAATCATTTTAGTTGCTGAGGGGGAATTGATCGCTTCTTATGGAACCCAAGAATCGGTTGTGTTGAGAGAAGGGGAATTCGTATGCGTTGACCCGGGGTATACGCACTCTTTGCATCCGCTCGGCGCCTCCCGTTTTTTTTCCATTGAACTACCGGGATTTCATTTTCCAGAAGATACATTCTACGATACACCTACAACAGCCCCTGCATGGAGTCCTCTTGCAAGGGATTCTTTACTTCCATTCCATTTTGGTGTCAGACTCGATCAACCAGAGTATACTGTCTATGAGATCGCCAGTGGGACAAAAGGCGAATGGAGTGTAGCCTTACTGGAAATTCAGCATTCTCCAAAGCATTTCCATCGAATTGAAAAAGAGCTTTTTATTGTTGTCGAGGGTGAATTAGAGCTAGAAATTGATGGACATTGCCAGCTATTAAAGGCTGGAGAGTCAATCGCGATTTTCCCGAATCAGGTACATCGACTCAGCTCCTCCCAATCACAACCTGTCAGGATTCTTTGCTTTAGCTTTCCCGCCTTTGACCCCTCAGATATGCACTTTAAAGACTAATAAGCCAGATTGACTCTTTTTGAGTGGACGCAGTATATTTCACGACCGACAAAGAACTTCGGTGGGTATATATGGCTTCCAGTTTGCAGCAATGTTTCAGAGATACTATTCCTGAATGGATCGAGCAAAACACGCAAAGATTCGATCATTGGATAGAGGGCCGTTCAACTAAAAAAGGGCCTCTTCAAAAAAATATCGATGTCTACAAACGGGAAGTAGGATGGTTCAACATGGCGACTATTGCCACAATTACCTTCCTTTGCCTGTCTATCTTTGGCGGTGGTGGTATTCTTGCTTCCCTCGCTTTCTTTTCTCTCGCCTCGGCTTCCTATTTAGGCCGCGTAAAAATAGGTCAACTTTTGGATGTGCGTTGGAGATCTCTGCAAGAAACTTTCCGAAAACCAGTGCTCATCACAAAAAATGACGCTGATGCCGTATGGGAGCCTACTCTCAAGAAAGACCCCTGGGTTCCGAATATTGAATTCCTCAGCATCACCCTCTTTAAAAGTGTGGATATTTTAAATTGGCCTGAGCCCAAGCATGTCGATAGTGTGATTGCAGAGGGTAAACGTCGTTTATGAAGATTATCTACGAACTTGATTCTGACAATCCAGACCATAAAACAGATATTGAAATGATGCATAATGCTCATAAATATTGGTCAACTTTATGGGACATTGATCAAAAAATTCGCTCTTGGCAAAAACATGGCGTTGATGGCAAACATGAGACTGCTGCTAAAATTCTTGATGAAGTCAGAGACATGATTACCGAATCAGGGGCTCGGAATATTGATTGAAGGGACCATCTCGCCCTCGTCGAGCCCAAGATCGGCGCCTTCGCTAGCGGACTTTTGTTTTCGCTCGACGTTTTGGGGCCGACACTTTCGATCGAGTTGGCTTACTAAGATGTCCCGAAGGGGCGCGAGCTCCTCTCAATAATCCCTCAGTATTTAAATCCTCATCGATAGCAGGCCAATGAATCCCATAACCTCCCCCGCAAATTTCCCAGGAAGCTCTTTGTCTAGGAGTGGCTTTTAATAACCTTGGATACCAGCTGAGAGGGACTGAAATGGATCTGCCATCCATTAAATCGACAACCAACGAATCTCGGGTAAAGTGTACGGCTTCCACTCGTTCATCTGTCTTATGCGCTAAAGTATTCATTCCATTGGCCCAATAGATGTTGTTGATGCTGATTTATTATTCTATGTATTTCATTTAATTCTTTCTTCGCGAATCCCAAATTATCAACTAAAATCACTTTCCGCAACCAAAACTTCGCTGAGCAACCATCTTTGTCAACATGCACATGAGGCGGTTCATTGGGCTCATGGCTATAGAAATAAAAGCGATAAGGACCTACGCGAAGGATTGTTGGCATTGTGTACTCTTTCCAAATCCACCCAAATTTAACACCTTTTTGAATAAAGAAACCAAGATAAAATTTAAAACATTGTTAAGGATTAGCTAGAGACTCAGTCTTACAGAACCCAGGCGTAAATCGCCTGATTGCTATTTCTAGTAATTTAGCTGGTGGAAGAGGCCCTGCCCCTAGTGTTTCAAGCGCCGCGTCTTGTTCTGGGACCTCTAGCGCTGTGATGACTCGCTGAAAGCTTTGTTGCATCGTGTCCAAAGAGGCCCTCATCTGGGCAAACAGGGCTTCAATGAGCCGCCTATTCTCTCGACGAACCTGTTCCTCGTTATCGCCGTTCTCTGTTGGCGGAATAGGCTCATTGTTATTTCCATTAATTCTGGTCATTCCAACCCCTCTTTTAAATTCCCTCGATTTTACCATATTTTTTATATAGACTCAATTATCACTCGTTATGTAAAAAGATTTTTAATAAGCGAAAGTAAAATTATTATTACAATATAAATAAAATGTCTTTAGTGTTACAATATTGTTTATGAATATTACCGATCAAATTTGTGATTATTATCGACCGAAAGTAAGAGAGAGCGCTGCCCAAGAAGAAAGGCAGCCTTTCCCCTTTTTCACAAGAAAACTCCCCCCTTTCGATCAAGAACAACAATGGATGCGAGAGACTGGATTGAAGATCGAAGAAATCAAGCGTCTGGATCGCTATATTCAAGACCATTTGACAGAATGGAATTCCATCGACACAAATGTACTTCGCATCCCAAAAGAAAGCAGTGAGCTCCCTCGAACCCTGCATGTTTTTAAAGAGAACAACCAACTCCGCGTCCAGGTTCTCTGCAAACAAAAGAATGGTCTTAGAAAAGTAGGCGAAGGGTCGTTTAAAAAGGTGAAGCGCTCTGTAGAGTGGATTTCTCAAACGCTATGGGCTCAATCGACCGTGCACTGTACTCAATGGGAACGGGTAGAAAGTGGGCTCACGATGCATGAGAAAGTAGCAGATCAGCCTGGTGTTTTCCCTCTTGCTCAGGGAAAATCTACTTATTCAAAAAATTACTGGAGAAAATTGAGTTTCTTCACCCCTTTGTATCCCGGGACTCTTGAGTCTCTTCTGTTAGAAAGTAAGAGTATTGATGATAAAGAGAAATTCTCTATTACCCATCAATTGCTTAAGGTGCTTTGCATGTTTGAAAAACGGGATTTTTCTCACTTCGATTTATATGATCACAACATTTTCTTTTACTGCGATCAAAGTGACCAAATTCGAATTGAAATTGCTGACTTTGACAACGCCGGCGAAGAGAAAGATCTGAGAAACAAGAGAGAAGTATTTTTCAAGTCTGATTATTTTCTCTATCAAGATATGTTCTATGTTGCGGATTTTCTTTACAAGCTTCACGATCTCACGTCTCCTTTTCAAGACGTGATCCATCAATTGCGCCGCCCTCCCTCTTCTGCTCATCAAGTTTTAGAGGAATTTGAGAGAGAGCGCTCCCGCTATGAGCGCTATTGCTCGCCCTGCTAGCTCATTCGCCGCTTTACAAATTTATAAGATTCTGCGAAGAGGGAAAAAACGGGAGGTTCTTTCTATGAGACGGAAAAATATTCTTGGGATTGGTTTGATCGTGCTGGGCGCGGTTCTGTGGCTGGGCGCGGACTACATCGCCGATCAGGTCGCAGAGGGGAAAATGCGGATTGCCAGCGGGCAAAGGACTGTCGATTCAGTCAATACGTTGTTCAATCAAAGCGAGTACACAAAACCCTTCAGCGGCGCTGTTACGGGATCATCGCAGAGAAAAATCGATCATGGAAGAATGCAAATCGCTCACTATGAGTCACTCGCCGATAAGCTGCGCATTGGAGGCATCCTCTTGATCGTGGCAGGCGTAGGTGTGCTGATCTTTTACAAAAAGTAAAAACCTTCTAATTCGTGTCCTTAACGAGGAATCGATGGAGGACGCGATGAAAGATGGGGGCGATAATAATCGCGATGACGATGAGGAAAACAACGCCGCTAAACAGGGCGTAGAAACCCGCAAATATTTTACCTGCATCGGTTTGCAAATCCGACACAGGCCCCATGCCAGACAAGATCATCGAGGCGTTTAAAAAGGCGTCTACCCCATTCATCCCCTCAAAATAGCTATATCCACTCATCCCTAATCCCAGAGAAAAGGCGATAATCGCAAATCCAATGAGTAGATTCCGAATGACTCGAGAAACAAAAACCCTGACTGGGGGAAGGGGGTGGTGTTTGCCTGTAAGCATGTCTCCTAATATTCTCCATTTTTCTTTTTTTGTCGAAGGTGCTATTTTCGTCTCCTCACTTAACGGAGAATATTATGACACTCACGATCGGTCAAACGTTTGTTCTCGCTCTCGTTCCTCCCTATGCTGAAAGGCTTGGCGAGAGAGCCGTGGTTCATGGTAGCAACCAGTGGCAGAGAGCAGCTCGAGCTGTATGCTTTCTAAGAAATCGCCTTTACATCGGCGTTGCTCTTGCTGCTATAGGCATCATCGGATCAGCGGTGATGGGTGGATATCTCTTTAAAGGGGTCGCTCTACTGGGTATTGTTGTAGTTTCCCTGATGTCGGCAAAACTTTACCCTCTAGCCTGTAGGATCCACCAGCAGTGGACTCCCTGCTGTCAGCAACACGGCAATCTATTAAACTAAAACCCCGATCGAAGGATCGGGGTCTTTTCGGATGGAGAGCAGAAAGATTAACCGTTTTTGACGGTGATTTTGAGCGGCTTTGCAACTTTGGCTTTCGGGAAAGTGATCTTTAAAATGCCATTTTCCGTGAGAGCCTCAGGAGTTGCCGATTCGTCGATTTGACCCGTAGGCAAGGGAACGAGGTAGGAATAACAATAGTCCCCCGTCTTCGCCTCTATGCAGAGGGCCCCTTTTTCTACGGCGATCTCTATGTCTTCCGCTTTAACTCCCGCAACAATCGCTTCGAGCACATAGGCATTCTCTGTTTCACGGAGCGCAAGTCCTCGGGGACGGAATACGTTTTCTACTTCTTGGAATAAGGTCGCTAATGATGTCATATGATTACTCCTGTTTTCTGTGCATTACACACATACTTCAGGATTGTAATCGATGGGGCGGATTTTGTCTAGCACTCTTGTTTCAAGAGTGCTATTATTTTTCACAAGTAGCTAGTTTTAAGCGCCTTGCACACCAGGATCCTGTTGCGGATTGATGTCCGGCCGCACTTGTGAAGGGAGGGGTGGAGGGGGCGGAGGATTCTTTCTTTGCAGTTCCTCAGCGGTTTTGAGGCGCGCCCGCTTGGTGTCGACATTCCAAGTGCCTTCCATGATCTCTTTGATATCGGTGGAATCGAGAGTCTCAAACTCCATCAACATGTCGGTCATGAGCTGGACTTTGTCCCGATTACCCTGCAGGATCTCAACGGCGCGCTTATGGGCGTCGTCGATGAGGGTGCGCACTTCCTTGTCGATCGCCTTGGCGGTCTCGTCGGAATAGCTCTTCTCATGATGGCTGCTCTGGCCGAGGTATTGGCCGGTTTCCGTTTGCTCATCGTAGGTGACGGTGCCGAGATTGTCGGTCATCCCCCATTCGCAGACCATGCTGCGGGCGATCTTGGTGGCCTGCATGATGTCGTGCTGGGCGCCGGAAGACATATCTTGAACAAAGAGCTCTTCAGCGGCTCTTCCCCCCATGAGGACGACGAGCTTATCGAGCACTTCTTTCCTCCAGTAGCTGAGGCGGTTTTTGGTGGGCATAAAGTGGGTGGCGCCGAGAGAAAAGCCGCGAGGAATGATGGTCACTTTATCGACGGGATCGCTATATTTGACGATGAGGCCGGCAATGGCGTGACCCGATTCATGATAGGCGGTGGTGAGCTTTTCGTTCTGATCCATCTCGAGGCTGCGCCGCTCTTTGCCATAGCGCACTTTGTCGGAGGCCTCTCGCACTTCGGCCATGGTGACGGCCGAGCGCCCTTTGCGGGCGGCGAGGAGGGCCGCTTCGTTGAGGACGTTCTCGAGGTCAGCGCCGGAAGCGCCGGGGGTGTTGCGGGCGATATCGGTGAGATCGACCGAGGCGTCCATCTTGATTTTGCGCGCATGCACTTTCAGGATCTCGAGCCTTCCTTTGATGTCGGGGAGATCGAGGACGACGCGCCGGTCAAAGCGGCCGGGGCGAAGGAGGGCGCGATCGAGGATGTCGGGGCGGTTGGTGGCCGCTATGAGGATCACTCCTTCCTTGGTGTCAAAACCATCCATCTCGACGAGGAGCTGGTTGAGAGTCTGCTCTCTCTCATCGTGGCCGCCGCCAATGCCGGCGCCGCGATGGCGACCGACGGCGTCGATCTCATCCATGAAGATGATGCAGGGCGCGCTCTTCTTGGCGGTGTCAAACATGTCGCGGATGCGGCTGGCGCCGACGCCGACAAACATCTCGACAAAATCAGAGCCAGAAATGGAGAAGAAGGGGCGATCAGCTTCGCCGGCGACAGCCTTGGCGATGAGAGTCTTGCCTGTTCCGGGAGGACCGACGAGGAGCACGCCTTTGGGAATGCGGGCGCCGAGCGTGGTGAATTTTTGGGGATCTTTGAGGAAGTCGACGATCTCCTTGAGCTCTTCTTTGGCCTCATCGGCTCCGGCGACGTCTTTGAAGGTGACTTTGTTGGTCTCTTTGGTCATGAGCTTAGCGGGCGATTTGCCAAAGTTCATAGCGGAAGAACCGACGCCTTTCATCTGGCGCGAGAAGATGAAATAGAGGAAGAGGATGACGAGCATGACGGGAAGGATCGTCAGGAGATAGCTGAAGTAATTGGGGGAGGGCTCTTCGCTCTTGAAGGTTTTTTCGAGGACGACATTGCGCGGTTGATCGGGGGCGCGATAGACAAGACCTTTGTTGTCGGAGAAGCTGTTCCACTCCCCTTTGGCTTGAACGAACCAATGGGCAAAGACTTCCGGATCTTGTTTTTCAAGAGCGCGGGTGGAGAGCTCTTGATTGTTGAAGAACCAAATGACAGAGGCGACTTTGGGACGCGACTTGTCGAGGAGAGCTTCGTTTTTCTCGAGTTCGGCGGATGATTGAGCATATTGCTTCACCTCTTCGACATAGTTGCGGACGCTGCGGAGCGCTCCGAGTCGAACACCATCCATCTCGCGACCGAGATTGCCGACGAGAGAGGTCAATTGATTCAACGCGTTCCGATAGGTGCGGAGCTGAAGCTCGGGAGAGTGGTCGGCTGCGGCCGAGAGTTGGCCGGCGAGGGTTTTCAATTCGAGTTTTAAGGTCTCATTGCCGATTCCTAAGCCAGGAGAGCGGAGAAGGGCCACTAAATGGTTGATCTCTTTGCCCACGACGTCAATGGCTTCAAGCGATTGGGTTTGCTGGGCGAGGCCTAGACTCTTTTGGATAAAGGGGAGGCTTACGACTTCGCGATCGGTGAGGGTATGGAGGACGATAGAGCTATCTCGATCGGGGGTATCGTAAAGGGTGCCCACTATAGTATATCCCGTTCGCGGGAGCGTTTGGCCGCTCAGATGGAGGTAGAGGTCGGCGGAGTCTTGAACGTTTTTCTGCAGAGCATCGAGCTCGGCGCTCATGCGAGCGGCAGCGCCCTTCAGTTCGTGATGCTGGTTGAGCAGCTCGAGAAAGCGATAGCGCTCGGCGCTCTCTTCGGGAACTCGGTCGCGGAAGCGCCCTGTAAAGGTGACAAGGTTGTCGTTCTGCGCAATTTTGCGATTTTCTTCGGGAACCGTCAGGTTGAGGTTCGTCAAATGCTCCGCCTGATGGCTAAAAGAGACTTTGCCAGAAGTACTCGACGTAAATGACTGCACGCCGATGATGATCAGGATCGCTCCCAGCAGGAAGATCAGAAAACTCCCTTGGAAGCCTTTTTTGGGGTCAGGTCTCATTTTGGCCATAAACGCCTTGTTTTGTTTGCTTTATAAATTGTTCTAAACACATTAATTAAAACATCTTTTCCCGTTAAAGTAAAGAGCCAGAGCCGATCGACGAAAGAACCCTGGAAATGTCCTCATAGCAAAAAAGAATTAAATTGTCTCGGTCTGAGCCCTATCGGGTTGAAAGAGAATCTTTTGGGGAGAAACAATAGCGGTTTTTTGGGCTTTGATCTGTAAAGATTTTGGTTTGGACTCTCGCTCGGCCCAGTCGAGAAGGGTTTCTAAGATCTTGCGGGACAGGGTAAAACCCTCTTCGCGAGCCACCTTCTGCAGGAGGTGGCGCCGTTCGATCCGTTCGAGTCCCTCCAAGTGAACGAGGGCGCCCTCAGGGCCGCGGTCGATGCGGGCCGCGGCGATCCGGCGATCGAGATAGTGGCGCAATTCGGCAGCTCTTTCGGAGAGAAGGGAGAGGTTGTCGATGATCTCTTTGCCGAATTGTTCTTGGAGAAAGGGAAAAATATCGCTCCGCAACCGCGCGCGGAGATAGGCGGGGTCGCTATTGGAGGGATCGATCAGAGGAGATAGAGAGCGCTCTTCTAAGAATTGGAGAAGAGCTGTTCGCCGCACGGAGAGGAACGGGCGCCAAATCTCCATTCCATACTGGTGACTGACCGGCTCCATCCCGCCCAAGAGAGGAAGGTGGGTCCCTTCGAAGATCCGCTTCAATACGGTCTCCGCTAAATCGTCGGCTTGATGGGCTAACAATAGAATGGAAGGAGAAAGAGAGCGGAAAAAGGCATAGCGCGCTGTCCGAGCCTCATCTTCCCCTTTCCCCGTTAGTTCTAGACGGGTCATATGAAACGGACAACCGAGCCGCTCCGCTTCTTGCCGCAGCGCCTCTGCCTCGGCGCCGCTCTCGGGGCGCCATCCATGATCGACAAGCGCCAAATGGGGAATTACATCGCATTCCAAAAGGGCATAGAGGAGCGCCTTTGAGTCGGGCCCTCCCGAATAGGCGAGCCAAAGAG
>CAYNWC010000054.1:0-8792 GCA_964400805.1 uncultured bacterium
ATCCATTGGGGCCTGCCCTCGAGGAAGCTCTTGATTTCGGCGATCAACTCTTCGACGCTTTTGTACCGATCTTTCGCCGAACGGGCTAGGCACCGGTGGCAGACGGCAGAGAGCTGATGGGGGATGTCGCGGTAGGGGGCCATTTCAATGGGGTCGATCAGCTCTTCGGTGTGGACCTGCTTGCGGAAGGCGGCGATCGTCTTTCTTTGGAAAGGCAATTGGAGGGTCAACATCTGATAGAGGATGACGCCGAGGGCGTAGAGGTCGGTCTGGATCGATGAGGACATCCCCGTGAGTCTCTCGGGGGCCATATAGGCGAGCGTGCCGGTGATTTTCCCCGGGCGGGTGAGATCTTCTTCGCCCCCTTTCATCTCGGGGAGCGGCTCTTCTTTATCGATCTGGTCGATGAAATCGGCGATCCCCCAGTCGAGGATCATCACTTCGCCATATTTTCCCACGATGATGTTTTCGGGTTTGAGATCGCGGTGCAAAATCCCTTTGGCATGGGTGTAGGCCACCGCTTCACAGACCTGGAGGAAAATCCGGGCTAAGGAAGAGATCGAGCGGCCAATGGGGTGGATGGTTTCTCCCGCTTTTCCCTGGTCGCGGGCTGTGCGGAGGATCTGTCGCAGGGTTTCTCCCTCGACAAAGGGCATGGTATAGTAGACATCGGGCGGGTCGGTTTGAATGGCCAAAATGGGGACGATTGAGGGGTGGCTTAAGACCCCCGCTACCTGCGCCTCGCGGAGGAAACGGCTTTGGATCGTCTTGTTGGCCCGCAATTCGGGGCGGATCCGCTTCAAAGCCACCTGGCGCCCGCAGATGGGGTCTTTGGCTAGGTAAACCTCGCCCATACCCCCTTTGCCCAGGCTCTGGAGAATAGGGTAAGGCCCGATGATTTTTGGTAAGATTTCCGTTTTTTCCATCTTTGGTATACACTAATGCCACAAATGGGTGAATCATGCTAGCGAATTCCACTAAGAAAGTGATCCTTACCGGCGACCGGCCCACCGGGCGTCTCCATCTCGGCCATTACGTGGGTTCGCTGGCCACGCGGGTCAAGCTCCAAGAGACCCACCGGCAGTTCGTCATGATCGCCGACACGCAGGGTCTCACCGACCATGCCCATGAGACCGACAAGATCCGCCGCAACATCCTCGAGGTCGCTCTCGACTATCTGGCGGTTGGCATCGACCCCAAGGTCACCACCATCTTCATCCAATCGATGATCCCCGCCCTCTATGAACTGACCGTCTATTACCTCAATCTCGTCACCTGGAATCGGCTCAAGCACAACCCCACCGTCAAGCTCGAGATTCAGCAAAAAGGGTATGGGGAAGAGGTGCCCGCCGGCTTCATGATTTATCCCATTTCGCAGGCGGCCGATATCACCGCGTTCAAGGCGGAGCTCGTCCCCGTCGGCGACGACCAGATCCCTATGATTGAGCAGGCCGTTGAGATCGTCCGCAAGTTCAACCGCCTCTACAACACCAATGTTTTGGTGGAGCCCAAAGTGGTCAGCTCGACCATCGCCCGCCTTCCCGGCGTCGATGGAAAGGCCAAAATGTCCAAAAGTTTGGGCAATGCGATTTTCCTCTCCGATACGCCCGATGAGATCGCCAAAAAGGTGAAGGGAATGTACACCGACCCCAATCATCTGCGCGTTGAAGATCCGGGCAAGGTAGAGGGGAATCCCGTCTTCACCTATCTCGACGCCTTTGGGCGCGACACAGCGCACATCGATGGGCTCAAGGCCCATTACAGCCGCGGCGGTCTCGGCGATTCGACCGTGAAGAAGTATCTGCTCGAAGTGCTCTTGGATTTCCTCGACCCGATCCGCAAGCGGCGCGAGGAGCTGGCCAAGGACCCGCAGTATGTGATGCGTGCCGTCTTTGCAGGCACCGAAGTGGCCAAAGCGGAGGCGCACAAAACGCTTCTCGAAGTGCGCCAGGCGATGGGGATTAATTATGAACACATTTGAGCGACTTTCAGCAGATGTTATACGCCATGAAATCGCTCCTTACTTGCAATCCACGAAGTGGTGTCAGATTAAGGACGAACAGAATTTTCTGGTCCTTTGTTTGTATAAGGGGATATCGCCTAAGGGGGAAGATCACGCTGTTGTTCAGCGCCTTTTTGGGAGGGCCATTAAGCAAGATAAGTTAGCCGTAGCGTACGATCTCATCGATCCTGACAAATGGTCTAAGTTGAAGATCAAGCCGCCTCTCGACCTGGGAGAACTTTCTCCAGCGCAAAAAGGAGGGTATAGCCTTGCTGTATGCCGCAGCACGCATCGCGCGAGTCTACGAGTTCTTCGAGAGTTGTTGAAACAAGGTCCGATTCCTCAAGAATATCGGGAAGCGGCTATTGGCGTAGCCATTCTTCATGATCGTCCAGCAGAGAGAATTGAACCTTTATTGGAAAATGGCCCTATCTCTGAAAGCCACCGATATTCCAGTATTTGTAGGGCAATTGATTCCTACAATTATTCCTCGGCGCTAGAAGCCATTGAAGCGTTACAAAAGGATTGCGCCTTTTCTGAGAGAGAATTGAATTTCATTATTTTATCGGTCGTTTACCATCGTCATCCCTGCGCGCCGGAGATCCTTAGAGCCTTGCTGAAGGACAGATCTCTTTCTGAAAGCATCGTTATTGAGGTGATCATCGATATTATATCAAAATCGCCGCCAAGAGCAGTAGAAATCGTCAGAGAAGTGCTCAATCATATGTCCATTTCAGCGCAAACCTGCTTTGCAGCTGCCTGTTATATAGAAGGAGCAGGTTCGGATGAGGCGGTTGAGATCATTTCTTTGTTACTTGACAACAGCGCGACGGATATAAGCGAGGGTAGGAAATTCTTTCGGGACGCACTGCTCTCGCATATGGAAGAGAGCAAGCATCCAAAAGCGAAAGAAATCCTCGGGTTATTAGAGGTGGATCGAGAAAAACATCCGAAATGGAGTCAGGCGAATAGAATATCTTTTAAAGCAGGATCTCTTGGTTTGCCTGCGCTTTCCCCATCAGAACCATCAAACGAGGGTAGGATTATGCACCAACAAGAATTGATAACCCTTCATCTCGATAACATGGTTAAACATGCGCCAAAATCATCCCCTGAACTGATCATTGAACTTCCAGGTTCAGGGCCAACCCGTTTTCTCCGCGTGAGGCAGAAAGCTCTTCAAGCTTCCTATTTCTGATCGCGGTGTCGCTCTTTTTTCCTCTCTTCAATTTCGTGATTGAGGTCTTCCTCTTTCTCTGGCTCTGTTGTTTCATCGGGGCCAAAGAATTCGCGGAAGAGAATATAGAGCGCTCCTAAGGTAAAGAGAATCGGTAGGAAAATCCTCCAAGAAATATCGAATTGCACGCTGACAAACGTGCCGACAAAAACCAGCAGCGAAATCATCATGTCATAGGTACGGCCGAGCAGATACTGCCGCAACGCGACAGGAAGGCCGATGGCGAGCATAATCCCCGGCCACCACTCATCGGTAAAGACAAGGACAGCAAGAGCGAGGAGGAAGAGAGCGATCGAATAGGATTGCGCCTTCTTCTTCGAAGTGAGGGGATGATGTTCGGCCATGGTAAGCTCCTTTTCCCGGAACTATAACATATTTTTTCTTTTCACCTTTTGCCTAGCTGCTTCGTCGGACAGGAGGGTGCCAAAATGCTCCCATTGAACCGCGGCTAGTTCTTCTGAGAAATTTTTCACCTTTTCATCGAGAAATCCATAGCGCAATCCCAAAAAGGGGATTCCCATTTGCTCACAGATCTCTTCCACCTGTGCTAGATCGCTCTTCTTGTCATTGATGAAGATCACTTTTTTGGGGAGCTGCCCTTCAAAGAGGCGGAGGAAAGCAGTTCCTTTGTGCGTGCCGGCTGTGAATAGGATCCCGTTGCGGAAGAGGATGCCCCTTTCAGTGGTGAAGAAGCGTTCCTCGGTAAAAGGCGCTGTCTTACTGAGATTGACGGCGAGTGTTTGTAATTGCTCGATGGTGCGAAGGGCAAGGCCGAGGCCACGGGTTGTGAGGCCCATGAGCGCATATCCTTGGGATTGGAGATCGCGGATCAGGTCTGCGGTCTCTGCTTCGACGAGCCGGACGCGAGTGAGGTTCTGGATCGACATCCATTCAGCAAGCGCGTTCTCCAGAGCCATGGTGGGCGTATAACCACGCTCGCGATAGTAGGCTTGGCGATAGGTAAACCATTGATCCGATCCAAGGAGTTGGGTGGGCTCCATGATCGTGTTGTCGATGTCGAAGAGGAGGAGCGCTTCGGGGTCGACGTGTTCTTTGTATTCGGCAATAGTGTGGATGTCTCGGATTTGGGCAAAAAGAGGAAAGGCAAGGAGGAAGAGAGCGATGATATAGGGTAGGGTTTTCTTCTTCGAAGTGAGGGGATGATGTTCAGCCATGGTGAGCTCCTTTTTTGGGGGACTATAGCATAGGGTGACAAGAAAATATTTACAAAATTGCGCTTGTTTCACTAAAATGGTACACTTAAAATGAGTTAAGCATGCGCAATTTCACTGCCTATAAAGGAGAGAAGTTTACGATCGAATGGTATCATGATGAGAAGGGGAAAAGTAAAGCGCTTGAGTATTTTCTAAAATTGTCCGCTTCTCAACAAGATAAACTCTATAGTCTTTTTAAAATCATGAGCAGTGTGGGAAAGATCTTTAACAAGACTAAATTCAATTTTGAGGGAGATGGTATTTTCGCTTTCAAACCCCAACCCGATCGCTTTTTGTGCTTCTTTTATTTGGGGAGTAAAATCTATGTCTACTTTTGATCTGCATATGAAGGATCCTAAGCGAAGAAGGCAATTTGATATCCAATATCGAGAATTCGTCTTATCCGAACTGCTTCTTGCGCTTATGGAAGAGGATGAAATCTCTGTGAGGGAACTCGCTAGAGAAGCGGGAGTTTCTCCAACGATTATTCAACAGATTCGTTCTGGTGACAAAGGAAATCTGACTCTATCAACTCTGATTTCCATTTTGGATGCTTTGGGCTATTCCAGCACTCTTGAGATAGAGAAAAAAGGGGGAGCTAGAATCTCGCCAAGGCGATTCCCTCTATCTTCACGCCATCCGCGGAGAAAGGCGCGCTCGCATACTCGTAGAAAGAGGAAAGCTACTGTTTAGTAGCCATGCCTTACCAATTCTGATGGCTGGTGACGAGGTCGAAGATGGATTGGTGGTTGGGGCTCTCTTCCGGACAGATCCATTCCATGATCTCATCTAAGTCTTCTTTGGTCAGCTCTTTCCAACGGGGATGTTCACTGATTTTTAAGAAGAAAGGGTAGGTGTCCCCAAGGTACTTGTTTCCTACGGAGCGGGCTAGATTGGCGAGTTCTTTGGAAGTGAGTGTGGGCCATTTGGGATGTGTTGTGATTAAATGGACCGTCTCTTCTGAAAGGAACGTATCATACCCCAACCGGCAAAGGTCTTGAGAAGCGAGGAGGGGCCAAGAGTCGTTTGTAGAAAGGATGCGCATGATCGCTCCATTGCTAGGATCGGCCAGTTTGGCGAGGTCGCGGGGGAAGAGCTTTTTCCAGCAGGGGTGAGAGAGGAGAAGCTCTAATGCCTCAGGATGATCTTCTTGAAGATCGAAGCCAATATCGAGGATTTGGATGTAGGAGTAGGGATGGAGTTGTTCCCAAGCCGGCAGATTGGCCAGATCGTAGAGCCATTCTTTGAACTCCTTTTGATCAAGGTGGAATAGAATGGTTTTAAGCATCTCCGCCAATTTCCCCGGAGTGATTTCCTGGAGGGTCTGGATCTTCAAAAATGCAGAGACGAGGAGAGGGGATTCTTCCGGTTCAAACTGGAGGCCTGAGGGGACGATCAAAGGGGGAAGAAGGCTTCGCCAGTGGGTCGGATGCCAATTTGGATGTGAGGTGATGAGAAAGAAAATCGCCCTTTTTCCTGTTTGATTCGCACCTTCGGTTTTCACATAAAGTAAGGTGTCTAAGAGATCGCTTAAATAATCTTGAGTTAATTCCTCATCCCATAAGCGATTTCCTCGCAGGCTGAGGAAGAGCTCGATATCTCCCGTTTTAACCGCGTCATCCAAGAGATTGTAGTAATCGCCCCAACGCTGCGAAACCTCAACTATGGCCTGTGGATGTGAAACAGAATATATCTCAATCATAATTAACCTATTTTTTAACATTGCATTTTACTCTGTTTTTTGTTTTATTCAAACGGTAAAATTAGAGGTCGTTAATGGAATTGAGCGCTTATTATATAAATGATTTGAGAGTTGCTAACCAGCAAATAGAGCTTTCTGAGGAGATCGTTTGGGAGCTGATCGTCGATGATCGGAAGGGAGAAAATATCGAGAAGATGGAATGGCTTCTCCCGGGACTGGAAAGGCAGAATTATTCTTTTGATGGGGAATATGCATGGGCTGTTGGCAGGTGCTACCCTTCTTGGATTCGATTTTTTCTGACCCGTTCTTTTTCAAACTTAGATTTGAATACACCGGTGCATGATATTTTAAAGACGGAGGTCCATCCTTTGAACGAGATGAGACTTCATGCCACAAGGCTTTCTCTTCAGTGGTGTGTCTTGCTAAAGCTTGAAGACAGGTGCTTTTTGCGAAACTCTGAAATTGACAAACTGCTAGATGAAGTCCACGCGATCATCGACCTGATGGAGAATCATCCAAAGATCGACCTTTCTGCGGCTAACGAAGAGCGGGAAAGACTGCGAGAATATGTATATTTTGAAGGGGATCCACAATGGGAAAGAGACCGTATCTTTATTTCTGAAGCCGCAACATGGGAAGGGTTAAAAGAACAGGTTGCCAAAGGAAGGGACCTCAGTCAACCAATTGGCCCTTTTTGCCTTTTCATGGAGGGGGTAGATGGAGATATAACGTGGATCGAGTTACTCCGGTTCTTGTATGGCTACCAGGAAGATCAACTCGTAGATCTACTTTAAGTTGACTCATTCTGTTTGCTGGAGGTATAGTCGCGGGCCATTTAACACGAGGTATATTATGGCTGCTATTTCCTCCTCTCCTTCGAATCTGGAAAAAAACTTAACAGAGTGGTGCACGGAAGAATTTCCACCTGAATTTTATTCTCATTCGACTTTGAGTGGAGCGTCCCCCGAACTGAACGACCCTTTGGCAGCTAAGGCAAAGAGTGCTGCCGTAGAAGGAAGAGAGAAGGCCGCCCGGGCGATTAAAAAGGCATTCGATGAGAAAGAAACCGCTCTACTCTTGAGCTGCTGTAAACTCTTTTCTCTCCCTTCCTGTGTATGGGACCTCACCCATCTCGAAACGCTCGATATCTCCTGTAATAATCTTCGCGAACTCTCGAGCAAGGTGAGTCAGCTAGTCAATCTCAAAATACTCAATTGTATAATCAATGACTTTACGCATATTCCCAAAGAAATAGGTCAACTCAAAAATCTTCAAGTCTTCAGACTCTCGAAGAACCATGAACTGACGGAGATCCCTCCTTTTCTCGCTGCGTTGCCAAACACTTGCTTGCTCGATGTTTCCTGCAGATTCTTCGGGTTCTCTTCACTCTCTATAGAAGAATTCTTGCGAGTACGCAAGGGAGTGCGGGCGGAGAATTCCGCTTTAGGGCCCAAGTTACAAGTGTTCATGGAAAGAGAAAAAGCAGAAGAGATATTAGTCGGAGGGCATCCTGTCGACAATGGTCCGAGGGCGTTTGGTGCGATGGGACCGGGAAGATTCCTGGCGGAGGAAACGTGGCTGGTAGAATAATGCCTTAACCGAGGACTTTGGCGAGGTAGGGGGCCGTGCGGGAGGTTTTGGAGCGGGCGACTTCTTCGGGGGTGCCGGTGGCGATGAGGCGGCCACCCTCTTCGCCGGCATCGGGGCCAAGGTCGATGAGATAGTCGGCGTTGGCGATGATGTCGAGGTTGTGCTCGATGATGACGAGGGTATTCTTTTTGTCGGCAAGGTGGTGGAAGATCTTGAGGAGTTTGAGGATGTCTTCGCTGTGGAGGCCGACGGTGGGCTCATCGATGAGATAGAGGGTGCTGCCGGTTTCTCTCTTGGCGAGCTCGCGAGAGAGGCGGAGGCGCTGCGCTTCGCCGCCAGAAAGGGAGGAGAGCTCTTGGCCGAGCTGGAGATAGGGGAGGCCGACGGCGCGAAGCTTCTCAAGCCGCTTGACGATACGGGGAATGGCGGAAAACCACTGAGCGGCTTCATCGACGGTCATTTGGAGGATTTCACCGAGATTTTTCCCTTTGTAACGCACTTCGAGAGAGATGGGGTTGAGCCGATAGCCGTGACAGGCGTCACAGGTGACGCGGACGGCAGGAAGGAATTGAAGGTCGACGGTTTTGTAGCCGAGGCCCCAGCAGGTCTTGCACATGCCGCGCTGATGGTTGGGACTGAAATGGCGGGGCTGGAGCCCTTTGACGAGGGCGAGGGGGAGAGAGGCGTAGTGGGCGCGGATGAGGGGCTGAAGTTCTGAATAGGTGGAGACGTCGGCGCGGGAGGTTTGCCCGATGGGGTTTTGATCCATGACGATGATCTTTTCGAAACCTTTGGCGTTGTGGAGATAGCTGAGGAGGGTCGATTTGCCAGAACCAGAGACGCCAGTGAGGCAGGTGATGGCCGATTTGGGGATCTCGACGGTGATGTTCTTGAGATTGTGCAGGGTGGCGTTTTCGATTTTGATAGAGGTGTTGAAGGGACGGCGCTGAGCGGGAATGGGGATTTTTTTTCGGCCGCTGAGATAGGCGCCAGTGAGGGAATGGGGATCTTTGAGAATTTGGGGAATGGTGCCATGCGCGGTGATTT
>CAYNWC010000055.1:0-8496 GCA_964400805.1 uncultured bacterium
ACGCAACCCTTTGACAGAAAGGGAGTTTATCAATTATGATGCCTCCCATATGCGTCAAAATACCCTCTCGATCCACTCGGAAAACATCCTCCCCATCATCAAAAAATGGCTTTACTCCGATAAGGATATTTTTATCCGCGAGTTGGTCTCCAACGCCTGCGATGCGCTGAATAAAGTGAAGATCATTCGGGGAGAGGAAGGTAAAATCTCCATCTCTATCGACAAGGCGCGCCAGACGGTGACGATCGCCGATACGGGGATCGGGATGACCGAAGAGGAAGTGGAAAAGTATATCGCCCAAATCGCTTTCTCCGGCGCCGAAGAATTCGTCGCGAAGTATCAATCGCAAACGGAAAAAGATCCGATCATCGGCCATTTTGGCTTAGGCTTCTATTCGGCCTACATGGTCTCTCGCAAAGTAGAGATCGATACACTCTCCTACTTGCCCGATGCCAAGCCGGTCTTCTGGAGCTGCGATGGGAGCACCGCCTACACCATCGGCGCCGGCGTGCGCCAAGAGCGGGGCACAAAAATCACCCTCTTCCTCGATGAGCAGAGCCTCGAATATTTAGAAGAGAGTCAACTGCGCGAGCTGCTCAACCGCTACTGCCGCTTCATGCCTTTCCCGATCGAGCTCAATGGGAAGCCGCTCGGCAATCAAGATCCCCTTTGGCTCAAGAGCCCAAGCGAGTGTACGGAAAAAGAATATCTGACCTTCTATCGCCGACTCTTTCCGCTCGATCCAGAGCCGATTTTCTGGATCCACTTGAACGTCGACTATCCGTTCCATTTGCAGGGGATCCTTTATTTCCCCAAAATCCACCGCCGCTTCGACGCCAATGAGAGCGCGATCCAACTCTTTTGCAACCGGGTCTTTGTCTCGGACAATTGCAAAGACATCTTGCCCGACTATCTGATGATCTTGCGCGGCGCCATCGACAGCCCCGACATCCCGCTCAACGTCTCCCGCTCCTATTTGCAGGTCGATCAAAATGTGCGGCAGCTCAGCTCCCACATCTCGAAAAAGGTCTCCGATCGACTCCAGCAGCTCTATAAAAACGACCGCGATAAATACATCGCCGCATGGCCCGATGTGGAGATGATCGTCAAGCTCGGCCTTCTCCAAGATGAGAAATTTTATGAGCGCATCAAAGAGATCCTCATCTGGAAAACAACAAACGGCAACTGGACGACGATCCCCACCGACAGCAAAAAAGTCTTCTACTCCACCACAGAACACTCGCCTGTCCTTTCCCTTTACAAAGGAAAAGAGATCCTCTTAGCGACCGCCCCGATCGACTCGGCTGTCATCCAATTCCTCGAAGGCAAGCTCTCTATCTCCTTCCAACGGATCGATGGTGCGCTCGACGACAGTCTCCTCGACCCGTCCCGCGAAAAAACGCTCCTCGATGCCGAAGGAAAAACGGAATCGGCGCGTCTGAGCGACTGGTTCCGCCGCGCCCTCGGCGACGTTGAAGTGGAAGCCAAGAGCCTTTCTTCCGATCAAATTCCCGGCCTCGTCCTCCTCGATGAGAAGGAGCGCCGCTTCCGCGATTATCTGCAACTCACGCAAGGCAAAAAAGAGATCGCGGCCAAGAAGACGTTTGTCGTCAACACGAACAACAAACTCATTCAAACGCTCATGCGATTGCACCACAAACAACCGGAGACGGCTGTTTCTCTCGCCAAAAGCGTCTACGATCTTTCCCTGCTCGCACAGAGGGAAATTGAGCCTGCAGATCTGGAACAAATCGTCGCCCGTCAAACAGAGATTTTGGAAAAAATGGCCACTCTGTTAGCGTAAGGAAATGTGGCGTTTCCTCTGGCTCTTGCCCCTTTTCACCCTTCATGCAGAGATTTCTGCCCTCTACCTCTCTTGGTATGGCGATCCCACTACGTCCATGGTGATTCAGTGGCACACGCCCTTCGATGAATTTGGCGATGCGATCTCTCTCAAAACCCCCGATGACAATTGGGAGCCCGTCGAAGGCGTCCACGTCTCTCTCGACACTCTCCTCGTCCACAAAGTAGCCCTTGAAAATCTCTCTCCCGATACCGAATATTGGTTCACCATCGGCAGCCATTCCCCCATCTACAAATTCCGCACCGCTCCCGCCGCGCTCGATCAACCGCTCCGCTTCATCATTGGGGGCGACGTCTATGCCAACACCAAACTCTTTCGCCGCATGAGTCAAACCGTCTTGCAAAATCATCCCCACTTCGTCGTTCTCGGCGGCGATATCGCCTATGCGCTCTCGATCCATCCATTCCGCTCCTCTGCCCTTCGCCGTTGGACCGCTTTCTTGCGCGATTGGAAAGACTATATGATCTCCGCAGATGGATGGATCACTCCCTTCCTTCTCGTCCCCGGCAATCACGACATCGCCTCCGACAATTACGAGCTCTTTTTCACCCTCTTTGCCTTCCCTGAAAAGCAGCTCTATCGCGCCATTGATTTTGGCTCCTACCTCAGCCTTGTCCTCCTCGATACCGGTCATTTTCAGCCCATTGAAGGGAGACAGACTCTCTGGCTCGACAAGACCCTCTCCGCCCGCGCGCAAATCCCCTACCGTTTTGCCATCTATCACGAAGCGGCCTACCCCTCTTACTATCCCTATCATGGCCTCATCCCAAAAAAGATCCGCACCCACTGGACCCCCCTCTTTGAAAAACACCACCTCCTCGCCGCTTTCGAGAACCACAACCACGCCTTCAAACGGACCCATCCCATTAAAGCCAATCAGATCGACCCCACTGGCGTCACCTACCTCGGCGATGGCAGCTGGGGAGCCACTCCACGCAAAACCCAGGACCTCTGGTACCTAGCTAAACGGAGCCGCAAAAACAGCGTCCTTCTCGTCGAGCTCACCCCCCAAGAGGCCCTCATTCAGGCCATCGACCTGTTCAATAACCCCCTCGACCACCTCACCTTATCCCCCATAAACAAATAATTTTAACAATTGATCTATAAGTAATTTTTGTATATAATTGTCTTTAATTACAAAAAAAGATAATTATGACTAATTACATTTCAGGACAGTCCGTATTTAATGCTAACGGCAATCTTACTATCCTCCAAGGACGAGACCATGCGGATAGCCAGGAAGTGGTTCGTGGGTTGATTCAGTATGGGCCGTTCATAGCCCCTACCCGATTGGATCCGAATAGCATTTCTCACATCTCGGCTGAGAGCCACGAAGGGCGGGCGTTCTTTCTGATTACTTTACGCGGCAATGCGGGTCGGCCAGAACCTGTCTCGGCTGACGAGGATGGCGACCCAGAAATCCACAAGGCGTGGCAATTTCTGATGGGAATGAGAGGCGTGGACAAACCGAATTTCAACGCTCCTCCGCCTTCCGACCCGCCAGAACCACCAAGTCCCCCACCTCGAGGAGAGCCGCCGGCTCCATTCAATCCGAGATTTCCTAAGGAACCTCCAGCGAGAGGAGAGAGGGACCCGTATATTCAGAACCTCGAAAGGCAGATCGAAAATCAAAACAATGAGATGCAATTTCTAGAACAACGTATTGAAGAATGCGATGCAGAGTTGCGACAACAAGAGACAAATGGCCAACGAGCAAGAAACTACATAGAACAATTGCAAAAGCAACTAGCCGCAACCGATCACCTTCCACCACGGATCCAAGAATTGACAACCCGACTCAGAGCTGCGCAAGAGCAGCTTCAGAGGCAGGAAGAACAATTAGGCAAATTGCAAGCCGAGCGCAATGGATTGGTAGCGGCATGTGACGCGCTTCAGCAGGAATCCAGACCGCTCCAACAACAATTAGAAGAGAGAGAAGCACGGATTCACCGATTGACAAGTCAACTCAGAGGTGCACAACAGCACGCCGAAGAGAATGGGGATCGAGAGACTCGCTTAGAGAGAATTGTTGAACAACAAAATACTCGGATTCAAGAGCTAGAAGGGCGTATTGAGCAGTTGCAACAGCTGGGATACGGAGCGGATCAGGCAAGAGCGCAGGCGCAGCAACAGCTGCAGCGGCGATTCGACACTTTGCAAACTCAGCGCGATGGGTTGATAGAGGAGTATGGCGCGCTTCAGCAGGGGTTCAGAGCGCTTCAACAACAATCCGAACAGCGAGAACAACAGATTCACCAATTGCACACTGACCTTCAGCAGCAGCAAGATCACTCTGATCAATTGAATGAGAGATTGGCAGATCGCGAGGCACAGTTCGACGTTCAACGCGATCAACTCAGAACAGCTTTGGATAACGAGCGTGGAATCTTTATCCAACAAAATGAGACACTCCGGCAGCAACTGCGTGGGGCGCTGGGGCAAGCTCAAGCGAACGAACAGCAATTGCAAAACGATACGCATAGGCGCGATGGGCTGATACAGGAGTATGGCGCGCTTCAGCGGGGATTCACAGCGCTCCAACAACAGTTCGAAGAGCGAGAAGAACAGATTCACCAATTGACAGACCGTCTTCAGCAACAGGAAAGAGAGCTGCTACAGCAACAGCGGACCATCCAAGAAGGAGTAACTTTCGTACAAGATCTGCAAAATAAATTGAATCGCACAATGGAGAAAAGAGACCAGATGCAGAGGCTGATTCAGCCGCGGGAAGCCCAATTAACCAAATTGCAATCCGAGCATAGATCTCTTGGCCAGCAACACCTTGCATTGCGAGAAGAGCAAAACCGCCTTCAGCAACGACTGAATGAAACCCAAGGGCGCCTGCGAGAAACGCGCAACAATCTAGGACAAGCACAACAGGAACGAGAGCATGCGCGAAAGGAATTAGAGGCAGCTCGTAAATCCTTTGAAGAAGAAAGCCGAGAGCTCAGAGAACAACATGATAAGAATCTAGCGCACGAACAGAGGCTAGAAAGTACAGAACAATTAAACAAGTTAAAAGAAGAACGAGACGCACTGCAACGCCAACTCGACGCACGAATTGTCCCTATGCCCGCAGCCCCAGCGCCGCAAAACGCCGCGCAACCGCGGCCCGTTGCCCCTTTAGCGAGATTGCATTCTTTCCGGGCAGCGGCGCAACGAGGTCTAGAGCTTCGTCGAATTAGACAGCTAGAAGTCGAGAATCAAGAATTAAGAAACCTAGGGTGGATACTAAACCGCAGAGCTCCCTCAGTGATCTGGAGAGCTCAGCCGGCTATAGAAGCCTCTGCCCGTCCACGCTCAGTCCAACCGAGAGTCTCCGGGCAGTCAGCAGTCGATTTCTTGCCTAATCTGTCTTTTTAAGACGTCGTTTCGGAGTCTTCTGCGCTGGCCGATTGGACATCGGTAATAGCAGCTTTAATCACTTCAATCTTAGCTCCATCCACCATCTTTAAAATCACTGTGTGCTCTTGGATCTTGTCGACACGGCCGACGATCCCCATGGCAGTGACGCGATCGCCTTTCTTGAGAGAACTGCGCATTTGATCCGCTGCCTTGCGTCGCTTCTGCTCGGGTCTCCAGAGAATGAAATAGAAAAAGACGAGGGCTATGCCGATCATGATGAGGGTTTGGGTGAGACCGCCACCGGGACTGGCAGGAGCTGCGTCTTGCGCAAACATAGCTGCTGCAGGAAGAAGAAAGAGAAAAGATTTTTTGAACATAGAAATTCCTATCGTAGGTTTTATCCATACAATTTGCCTGAAGGGGCTTTATCGATCAAGCGTGAGAACGGCAATGTTCTCAATATGATAGGTGTGGGGGAACTGGTCGACGGGTTGGAGGGTTTTGAGGCGGTAGCCGGCGGAGAGGAGTTCTTTGACGTTCTCGGCCTGGGTGAGGGGGTTGCAAGAGATGTAGATGAGGGTATGGGGAAGTAAAGTTTTTAGGTGGTGGAGGGCGAGAGGATCGAGTCCGGCGCGAGGAGGGTCGACGATAACAGCATCGGGACGGACAAAGGGGGTCTGGGCCATGAGGCGGGTGATGACGGCGCCAACATCTCCTTGATGGATGGTCATATTAGCGATGCCGTTGCGAGCGAGGTTTTCTTGGGCGTCGAGGACGGCTTCAGGGCTGAGCTCAATGCCGATCACGCGCTGGGCGCGGCGGGAGGCAGCCATGCCGAGGGTGCCGGTGCCGCAATAGAGGTCATAGACGGTGGAACAAGGGGGCAGGAAAGAGAGGGCCGCATCGTAAAGCTTTTCTGCGGAGAGAGTGTTGGGCTGGAAGAAGGAGATGGGGCTGATCTTGAAGGAGAGGGGGCCGTTTTCCAGATGGAGCTCTTCGACGATATGGTCGGGACCGGCGAGGTGCATTTCAAAGAATTGGGTGGGGCGCCCTTTTTTGGTTTGATGGACGCGCAAGAAGAGAGAAATGGGGGAGGTCACTTGTTCGATCGCCTGGACCCAATCATTGAGTTGGAGGCGGGTGGGGGCGAATTCAGCTTGGCCCGACACATTGAGAATCGCCATCTTTTGACCGGTGCGCATCCCCTCTCGGAGAGTGAGGTAGCGGAGGGTGCCGCTGTCGGCAGGGGGGTAATAGGCCTTGAGGCCAGAGGCTTCCCACCAGGTGCGAACGGCGCCGAGGACTTGGGCAAACCAGGGGTTCGTCAAATGGCACTCGGTGAGGTTGAAGACATAGGGCTCCGCTTGGGCGATCATGAGGCCGAGATACTTCTGGCCACCCCGGTTCTCAGAAAAGGTGAATTCCATCTTGTTTCGGTAGCTGAAAGAATTTGGGCTGGGGATGATGGGATTGGAGGGTTGCTGGAAGGCGCGGCGCACCCGTTCTTCTTTTTGCCTCAACTGCGCTTCGAGAGACATCTGCTGCCAGCAACAGCCGCCGCAGGTGCGGGCATGGACGCAACGGGGTTCAACGCGGTCTGGCGAGGGGGTGACGATCTCTAAGAGGCGCCCTTTTTTGGGGAGCCGTTTTTTGCGAGTGAGCTCGAAGAGGATCTGATCTCCGGGGATCGCGTGAGCGATTTCGACTCCGCCCGCTAGACCATATCCCTTTGGAGAAAAACTTTGAACTGTGCCTTCCATGGGGAAGACATTATACGCAGATTAGCGCTTTCTTTTCTTCGCTTTTTTCTTTCGGAGTTTGCCATTTTTTTCAGCGGCTACCGACTCCTTGCGAAAGAGCTTGCCCACTTTCTCTAAGCGGAGCGTCCCTACGCGCACTCTCTGTGCGGCAGAGCGATTGCCCCGGGTCACTTTTTGCAGGTCTCTGGAGATGTCTGTCAAAATGCTTTCGAGTTTGCCCATCGTTTCCGCTAACGACATTCTTTTAACTCCTGTCTCTTATTTGACTCCATACCTAACTGAACAATTTATTGTGCAAAAAATTTTTTAATGGCATCCTATTTGCCTCATGGATTCTCTTCTCTGTCGTGGCGCAACGACCTTCACGCCAAAAATGTTGCTGGATCATTTTCAGCAATTCGATGTGTTGACCATTCAAGCCAATGGCGAAGAACCGGCGCGTCTCATCGTCACAGAGGTTGAATCGGGCGATTTTGGCGAAGAGGAAGATACACTCGAAGCCATTGAACGGATTTTCAACCGCGCGCTTTGCGCTGCGGGCAAAGTGTTTGAGAGAGTTTGCTATAGCGAGGGGCTCACTATCGAAGGGAAAGAGATCCAGCCCGGCTGCTTCGCTCTTTTTTCCTCTCGCATCGAGTTCCACATCGTCGTCCAGAATTGCGTCAGAATTTTTTAAATGGTATAGAGAAGGGTATGTCCCTGCGTTTCTGTTTGTTTTTGCTTGTTTTTTTCTTTTCCTCGGCTTCGGCCATGTGGGTGGGCAATCCGGCAGATCCTTCGCTTTTGGAATGTGGCCTTTTTCGAAACAAGCCTTCTTGGTGGTCTTTCCGCGCGGGGTATCTCGACGATTGGGTCTATCAGCAGGAATTTCGGGAGAATTCTAAAATCAGCCATACGAAAACGTTTACCAAACTCTCCACCTATGCGGGGCTTTTGACACTCAATTTCAAAAACCGGGTCGATGTTTATGGACTCGTTGGGAGTTCTCGCATTCAAATCGACCAGGAGATTTTCACCAAACGGGCTTTGGGTTGGGGGATCGGCACGAAGTGGGTCTTTTGGAAAGAAAAGGACTTTTTCTTTGGAGGAGATATCAAGTATTTTGAGACGAATCAAAAGCCGCGCTATTTTCTTATGGATGGGCTTGCCTACAATATCGTGACGCCCTTTCGGCTCGAATACAGTGAGATCCAAGCCGCGTTAGGCATTTGTTGCCGCGCCTGGATTTTTGCTCCCTATATCCAAGGGACGTATCTCATCACTCACATTCAACCGCAACCTCCGGTTGTGTTGGTTCGATTTCCGGAAGAGAATGCGATCAGCGATGACGTGCCGATTCGCTCTTCAGTGGGGAAGAAAAATTGGGGGATGGCGCTCGGCCTTACTCTTGTAGACAGTTCGAAAGCGACCCTCTCTGTCGAGTGGCGCGCCTTCAATCAAAACGCCATCGATGTCAACGGCGCAGTGCGGTTTTAATTTTTTACCACAGAGATAGATACCACAGAGGCGATGGAAGCCCTCGCGCTC
>CAYNWC010000056.1:0-8462 GCA_964400805.1 uncultured bacterium
CCTTAGGGGGCGCTGGGTTTGTCTGTTTGGGCCGCTTGCCACTCGGTGTCAAAATCGTGGTCATCGTACGGCCGAGTAATTTAGGGGGCGCTTCAACTGTTGCGATATCGGCTAACTCTTCGCAAAATTGCTTCACTACTTTCTGCCCGAGATCGAGGTGCAACATCTCTCGTCCGCGAAACATAATGCTGATCCGCACCTTGTTGCCCTTTTGAACGAATTCACGGGCATGTTTCACCTTGGTCTGGAAATCATGCGTGTCAATGTTGGGCTTGAGCTTGATCTCCTTTACCTTGATCACAACTTGCGCTTTCTTGCTCTCTTTTTCCTTCTTCGCTTGGTGGTAGCGAAGCTTGCCATAATCAATGATCTTGGCAACGGGAGGCTTGGCGGTTGGGGCGATCTCTACGAGGTCGAGTCCCATCTCTTCCGCTTTAGCTAATGCATCCCGAAAGGTCAATATTCCCAATTGCTGGCCATCTTCCGTAATGACCCGGAGCCGGTCTGCGCGTATTTCTCTATTGATTCTCAAACTTCTACCATTTGCAATATCAAATTCTTTTCTAGCAAAAGGGAAAACATCCTTTCCACCTCTACAATAAGAGTCCAATCGATCTGATTGGAACTCCTTTTTACCTGAACTACAGGCCATTTCTGGCCGAGCTCATCTTCGATCCAATAAGCTGTCTCCCTCCCGTGAGAGAGAGCAGAATGATCAAAGCCTAAGATAGTAAGTGTTTTTCCAATCGATTGCAAGGAAGAAGTGTATTCAGATTCAGATTTGTGGAAAAAACTGATTTGAAATCGAACCTCGCCTGACTGAGGGTCCGTCCAAATTTCGCCGATTTTGGGCGCTTTGAGAGTGCGATGGAGTTCGGTCCGATCGCCCTCGGGAGGCCCAGATACTTCAAGGCCGTCAGCGACGAGTTCCCGTTTCAAAAAATCGATGAGCTGCTGGCGGAGCTTGAGGCCGGATGGGAGCCAGAGGCGCCCTTGCCACAGGCCCATCGCCTCACCCAATTGCTGGGGAGGGACATAGTCGCGCAGCTTTTTCAAATATTGCTTCAACGCCTCTTTGGATGTGTGGCAATAGCCGATTAGGCGAGTTCCTTCGAGCTCTATTTTAAAGGCGGCGAGTTCGGCGGTATTCTTGAGGTGGGGACCCGGAGAGAGGTCGTGGAAGGCGCCGATCTCGATGAGTTCGACGAGCCCCTCTTCGAGCTCGTCAAGACGAGAGAGATGCCCTTTACTTTTGAGCAGCTCGCCGGCGCTGAGAGCGACCATCTCGAGGGTGCGGATGGGGCGCCGCTCGCGGACGAGCTGGCGCATCTTTTCTTCAATGACTTGGAGTTGAACGGGATAGGGACAAGAAAAGTCGTAGAAAAAACCGGTTGGGGTCTCTCCCCCGCCGTAGAGTTCTACTTGAGGGTACAATTCACAGACGGCCGCAGCCGCAATTTCTGCCGCTGTGCGGCGCAAGATTGATAGGTCCAAATGTTTTCTTGTATGAGGTTGGGATGTAGCTGACTCGAACAGCTGACCTCTACGATGTCAACGTAGCGCTCTAACCAACTGAGCTAACACCCCAAGTTTAAAACTGTAAATATCATACGGAAGAGAGGGATTTAAGGGCTAGTTAATTCGATAGTGACAGCCAAGGGATTTTTTGTTTCGGATGGCGCCCTGGGTGATGAGGAGGGCGGTCAAAACTCCGTTGCGCAGGCCGATGAGATCGTTGGTGAGGGCTGCCTTCTCGTAAAAGGAGTCGATCTCCCACTGGAGCTGGCGGAGCATTTTGAGGGCGCGCCGGAGTCGATTTTGGTCGCGGACGAGGCCGACGTAGTTCCACATGGTTTGCTTGATAGCCATCCAATCTTGCCGGATGAGGGCGGCATCGACGGGCGCATGACTCATCTGCCAGTCTGCGTCGGGGGGGAAGTAGTCGTTGCGCTGGGGCCAATTTTGGAGGAGATCTTGCGCGGCTTGATGGCCCCAGACGAGTCCTTCGAGAAGGGAGGTAGAGGCGAGGCGATTCGCTCCGTGGAGGCCCGTGCAGGAAACTTCTCCGATGGCGCGGAGCCGGTGGAGGGTCGTGCGGCCTACGAGGTCGACGGCGATGCCGCCGCAGCTGTAGTGAGCGGCTGGGACGACGGGCACGGGGCCTGCTGCGAGGTCGAACCCTTTTTCCCGACAGTGGGCCATGATCGCGGGGAAGCGATCGAGAAGCCACGCTCTGCCGCGCGCGGTGATATCGAGCCAGAGATGATCGGCTGAGGAGCGGACCATTTCATCAAACAGGGCGCGGGAGACGACATCGCGCGGCGCCAACTCCTGCGTGAAAGGCTGCAAGCGCGTGTTAAGCAAGCGGGCTCCTTCGCCGCGCAGAGCCTCCGAGAGCAAAAAGCGGCGCTCTCCGGGAATGTAGAGGGTGGTCGGATGAAACTGCACATACTCCATGTTCATGATGCGCGCTCCGGCCCGATAGGCCATGGCGATCCCATCGCCCCGCGCCTCTGCAGGATTGGTCGTGTGGAGAAACACTTCCCCTAAACCGCCGGTCGCGAGGATGGTCTCTCGGGCGAAGATCATCTCCACCTCCGTCCCGTTGAACACATAGGCGCCGACACAGGTGGAAGGGAGATAGATGTCAGTTGCCTTTGTCGAGTGATGAGAAAGGGTGATCAGGTCGATGGCGGTCTTCGTTTCGACATGAGGGACTTGTAGCGCCTGCATGATCGCTTTGCCAGTCTGGTCTTTGCAGTGTAAAATGCGGGGAATCCGGTGAGCGGCTTCCTGCGTGAATGAGAGAGTGCCATCCGGTTTGCGGTCGAAGGGAACGGGGTGGAGAAGCTGTTCGATGAGGGCGGGGCCCAGACGGACGAGCTGCTCGACCGCTTCGGGATGACAGAGGCCCGCCCCCGCTTCGTGGATGTCGGGAGCGAGGAGATCGGAGGCGCCGACAATGCCCCCTTGCGCCCGCGCCGAGTTGGAGTCGCCGGCCGCCAAGACGATCACATCGAGCCCCTTTTGGGTGAGCGCCCGGGCAAGCGTTGCCCCTGCGATCCCGCAGCCGATCACTAAAATGTCGCATTTTCTCATGAAGCTTCCTATAATAGAGAAATGGGAAAGATAATTTCACCTCATTTGCAATTGGCCAAAAGTCATTGGCAGTCCCATTTAAACTCCCATGACTTGGCGATCGATGCGACCTGCGGCAATGGGCAGGATACCCTTTTTCTCTCGGGAATTTGCCAGGTGATCGGGTTAGATATTCAGACGGAGGCGATCCAAAACACGGAGCAGCTTTTGGTCCAGCACCAAAAAAGAGCCGTTCTACACCGCCTCTCTCATGCGCAAATCGATCGACTGCCTCTCCCCTTCCCACCGCGCTTGATCGTCTACAACCTGGGCTACTTGCCGCGCGGCGACAAAGCGATCACGACACAAACAGAGACGACGCTGGAGAGTGTGAAAAAAGGGATGGAAATTCTGGCATCCGATGGAGCTTTATCGATTACTTGCTATCCGGGACATGAAGAAGGCGCGCGCGAAGAAGAGGCGCTGATCGCTTTTGCCGCAGAGCTCCCCTCTTCAGTTTGGAGCGTCTGTTTCCACCGCTGGATCAACCGGGCTCGGGCTCCCTCGTTCCTCTGGATTCATCGGCAGCGACAGAGTGCGGTCGAGGCCAGCCCGATCGCGTAAGGTAACGAGGAGTTTTAGTTTCTTTTCCCCGTTTTCGTATCTCTTTATTGTCATGCTTACATTGTCGGGAATTGTCGCTCGTGTCAACACCTCCTCAAGGTCTAGATCTAGATAGAGTTGTAAACAGGAAGGGCGCCGCAAAGCGATCTCCTCTACATAGTTTTGAACGGAAGCGATCTCCAGGAGAGCGTTATCTTCGAGGTATAAATGTTCCAGATTCGGCATCGAATACAAACAGCGAGGAACCTCCGCAAAATGGTTCTGAGAGAGATCCAGCTCCACTAACCGACTCAAGGTAGAAAAGATTTCAGGAAGATCTCTTAATTCATTGCAATCGAGATAAAGTTCTGTCAAACCACTTAATTCCTGAATTTGGGGAGAGAGTGTTTCAATCTCATTTTTCGCTAAATCGAGACTCCACAAACCCTTCGCCCTCCAAAGAGGAGAATGATCTCCCAACTCGAGGGGTTTGGATGTTTTCATGCGGGAAAAGTCAAGGTGCCCCAAATTCTCAATCTTTCCGATCTCTTCGGGAACGCACTGAAAACAATTTCCTCCGAGCAAAAGAGTGTCTAGGCGAGAGTAGTTAGCCAAATCATTAGGAAGTCTGTTTAAGCGATTATTTTTGGCGTTAATTTCAAATAAGCCAGGCAGCACAATCCCCTCAGGAAGTTTTCTCAATTCCTTTTTACTGATATCCAATTCGCCAATTCGTCCCAAAGCGTCCGGGTTCTGCTTAACCCATTCCTCAATTTGTTTCTTTTGTTCGGTTGCAGTTCCCTTCAAATCGGGAATTTCACCTAACATAGCGATAGCGCCTTTTACCCACTCACGGGCGAGGGTTTCAATCATTAGTTTTTGAGGGGTTTGGTCGTAAAGGCTGCGCTGCCCTTTCACGGCTTGCTGTACGTCCTTGACGCCATCGCGCAAACTCAGAACGCGCCTATATACTTCCTTCGCTTTGTCAGAGTCACAGCGCACGTCATCGATCGCTGGCCGAAAGGCTGAATGAGCCCTTACAAGAGCCTCCGTGCCCGACAAATTCTTGGCAACCTCTGTAACAAGCTCGTCAGGAAGTTGCTGAAGATAACTAGATGAAGAAATACCTGCCATAAGGGCTACGATATTACTCCGCCTTCCTCAAAAAAGCAAGAACGGACCTCTTCGATAATATAAAAACTTCCCGCCACCACTCCCTCGCGGATCTCACTTGGGCTCACCATTTTAAATCCCGGATACTCCTGCCGCAAGCGGGGATTTCGGCTCTTGATGAAGGCGATTCGCGAAGCATACGGCGCAATCAGATCGACGCATGGCCGCCAGTCCTTGTCTTGAGAAAAAGCGAGGTAGACGGGGAACTTCTTTCCGGGAAAATGGATTTGAAGGGCTTCGGCGAGCCGCTGGAAGGCGGGAGGGTTGTGAGCGACGTCGAAGAGGAGGGAGCCGATTTGCTGGAATCGGTAAGGAGGACGGGCTTCAAGGCCCTGATCAGCGGGAAAGCCAAGCTGCGCCAAGGCGGCGCGGGCGATCGATTGATTTTCAAGTTCAAAGAAGGGTTCGGGCGGCACGACGATGGCTCCCGGGAAAAAGGGCGCTGCAGTGGCGCCGACGATGAGGGGCACGCCGGGTTTGACAATGCCTCCCTTTTCGCGCGCAATGTCCTCTAAGGTAGGGCCCAGGATGGCCGTGTGCTCGAGGCCGATGGAGGTGATGATGGCGAGAAGAGGCTGGATCACATTCGTCGCATCGAGGCGCCCCCCCAGCCCCACTTCGATGACGGCGTAGTCCACCTTTTCTCTCGCAAAATAGACAAAAGCGAGCGCGGTGAGCACATCGAAAAAGGAGAGGGTTTCATCATACACTTCGGGGAGGATCTCCGCGGCGATGGCTGCGGGGATCATCTCCCCATTGATCTGGATCCGTTCGCGATAGGTGGCGACGTGGGGCGAGGTGTAGAGGCCCACTTTGTAGCCTAGGGTTTGGAGGACGGCGGCGATTTTCGTGGCGACAGAGCCCTTGCCATTGGTGCCGCCGATGTGAATGGAGCGAAAGTGCCGATGGGGATGGCCGAGACGCGCATCGTGCCGCTGCATCCGGTCGAAGGTTTGGACGCCGCGGCCGGGGAGGGCAAATAACTTATCGACAAAGGAGTTCAAACGTGTGCTCATTGATCCAGGAACATCCCAAGGAGATATGGGGTTTGAGCGCCCCGTGGTAGTCAGAGCCTCCCGTGGCGATGAATCCCCTCTCTTTGGCCAGGGCCAGCCAGGGCCGTTCCAGGGCTTTGGCGAGCTTGCCATAATAACACTCGATCCCATCGAAGGGCAAGCTGAGAAGTTTGCGCAAGAAAGACCCTTTTTTGAAAAAATGGGGATGCGCTAAGACCGCTTTTCCTTTGGCTTTGTGAATCTCATCGATCACTTCGTGCGGCTGATACTTGATGCCGGGCGCATAGCAAAGTCCCCCTTCGCGCAAATAGAAATCGAAGGCGTCTTTGGTCGTTTGAACATACCCTTTTTGAACCATGAGGTGAGCGATGTGGGGGCGACCGATCGTCCGGTGAGTGGCAAACGCCTTGAGCTCCTCTTCGGAAATGGGCATATTTCGCGCTGCCAGTTTCTTGAGGATGGCCCGGTTTCTCTCCCCTCTTCGCTTCTGCATCTGAGCCAAAAAGGCGGGAAATTCAGCATCGTTGAGATCATAGCCATAGCCGAGCACATGGATAGAAAGGCCCTCTTGCTCTGAAGAGACTTCGATGCCGGGCAAGAGGCGTATGTTCAGCCGCTTCGCCTCTTCAAAGAGCGCCGGGGTATAGGCGTCGATCGTGTCGTGATCGGTGATCGAAAGGCCCTGCAGCCCCGCTTGTTTGGCCAAGCGAAGAAGAGCCAGTGGCTCGTCGGAGCCGTCGGAACAGTGGGTATGGCAATGGATATCGGCGCGGAATTCACTGTGCATTGAGGAGTCGGATTTCGGGTTCGAGATGAATGCCAGTTTGCGCGAAAACCTTTTCCTGCACAAGGCGAATGAGTTCTAAGACCTGTTGCGAAGAGGCCCCGTTGAAATTAACGATGAAGTTCGCGTGGATCTCTGAGACTTTCGCTCCGCCGATCGCGATTCCCTTCAGGCCGCATCGCTCGATGAGCGCTCCGGCCGACTGGCCGGGAGGATTGCGGAACACGCAACCTGCGCTTTTCTCTTTGAGAGGCTGGGTTTTCATTCGGTAATCGATGATTTGCAGCTGTGCTTTGCGCGCCTCGGGCTGCGGCGCAAGAGAAAACGTCGCCGCCAAAATGGCCCCTCCCCTCTGCTGAAAAGGCGAAGTGCGGTAGCTAAAGGTCAGTTCGTCCCGCCGATACTCGCGCCGCTCTTTCCCGTCGAAATAGAGGACCGAATGGAGCGCATCGGAGGTCTCCTTGCCATTGGCGCCCGCGTTCATATACACCGCGCCTCCCACCGTTGCGGGAATCCCCGAGGCGAATTCCAGTCCTGACAGTCCCTTGCGGGCGCTCTGCGCGCCGAGGAGCGAAAACGAGTAACCGGATCCCACTCTGACACGAGTTCCCTCCCATTCGCAAAAGTCGATCCGATTGAGAACGACGAGTCCCTCAAAGCCCCGATCATCGAAGAGGCAGTTGGATCCCTTGCCAACCACCAAGACAGGCATGTTGAGGGCAAACGCCTCCTCCATCTCTTCGCACGAGGTCACTTCGGTAAAGGAGCGAATCGGGCCGCCGATTCCAAAGGTGGAGAATTCAGACAGAAACCGGTTCTGCTGGAGCTGCAGCATGTTTGTAAATCCCGTCTAAAATCGCGTTGACGAACTGGGAGCTTTCGGGGGTGCCGAACTTACGGCAGAGGCGGATTGCTTCGGCAATCGCCACTTTAGGAGGCAATGAGGGGTCAAAGAGGAGTTCGAAAAGGCCCAGTCTCAGGATCGTCCGTTCGACCCGTGAAATGCGCTCAAAAGTATATTCTGTCGAGGCGTTGGCGATCTGCGGATCGATTTCGGGGAGTTTGCCCCAAATGGCCTCGACCCGATCCTCTGCTTCCGTCATGGCCTTCCGGGTCGTTTTCAGCTCCGCCATCATGAAAGGGACCATCTCTCCCTCTGCAGATCCTTCAAAATCGCGGCTATAGAGCATCTGGAAAACAGCTTCTCGAAACTTCTGCGGAGGCAACGGCATAGATCCATCTTTGATTGAAGCGCATAATATAGCATAGCGCCCTGATTGTCGCCTACCAATTAAAAATTTTAGACACAAAACAGTTGCGGGATTTAATTGAAAAGTTTATGATGACTCTCTTACCCATGTGGGGATCGGACAGTGATTGGTGTCTTTCTCGATACAGAGACGAACGGGCTAAACGCGGCGCATCATCGCATTCTCGAGATCGCTTTTAAGATCATCGACCTCTCCACGGGCGAAGTCAAAGAGGAATATCAAACGCTCATTGCCCAGCCGATTGAATTGTGGGAAAAGAGCGATCAAGAAAGCCTTCGGATCAATGGGTTTACGTGGGAAGAGGTGTCTAAGGGAAAAACGCCCCGCCACGCTTCGCAGAACATCATCGACCTCTTTGCCAAATGGGGGGTCCGGCGCAAGAAGGCCGTCTTCATTTGCCAAAATCCTTCCTTTGATCGAGTCTTCTTTTCCCAACTCATCGATCCCGATACGCAGGAGCTCCTCAGTTGGCCCTACCACTGGCTCGCTCTCGCTTCGATGTATTGGGCCCTTACCCGCTTCAAAGCCAAAAATCAA
>CAYNWC010000057.1:0-8404 GCA_964400805.1 uncultured bacterium
AGGGGCCATTCTTTGTCATTTGGAAAAAAACTCTATCCCGGCTAGACTGGAAGAAAACCAGAGGTGCTGTATGTCTGAAAAGGGTCTCATTAAACATTTTACCGATAGCCAGTTCGATGCGGAGATCAAACAAGGGGTCACCCTCGTCGACTTTCATGCAAATTGGTGCGGCCCCTGCCGGACCTTAGCTCCTGTCCTCGAACAGGTAGCTCAAGAAGTAAAAGGGAAGGCTGTCATCGGCAAGATCGATATCGATAATGAGCAAAAGACCGCCGCCCACTTTCAAATCACGTCTGTGCCGACCATGATCCTCTTTAAGAATGGAAAAGAGGTGGGTCGCTTGATCGGGTTGCGAACGGCCGATGCAGTTAAAGACTTTATCCAGTCGGCGCTGTGAATCAATTTTTAGGCCTTGCCATCTTGATCATCATCGCCTCTGGCTTCGTTCTCCATGCAGGGGTCGAATTGCCTTGGTTCCTCGATTGGGTGGGAAAATTGCCGGGGGATATTCTGATTAAGAAGCAGGGAATGACTTTTTATGCGCCTTTAGCCTCTTCTCTATTGATCAGCGCGGTCCTTTCCTTCTTTTTCTCCCTATTCTCCGGGAAAGGAAACTGAGTTTGCCTCAGCGCCTCGTAGAGAACGACGGCGGCGCTACTGGCTAGATTGAGGCACCGCGCCGTTGGAACCATCGGAATGGTGAAAAATCGATCGCTCCACCTTTCTTGATAAACCGATGGCAGCCCCGTTGTTTCTGAGCCAAAGATCAGAAGAGATCGGGGCGTATAGGGAGCTTCTGTATAGGGCCGCGTCGCTTTGCTCGAGAAAAAGAAAAAGGGATCTGCCGTCTGCTCCAAATAGAGGAGGAGATCGTCTATTTCCTTCACATCGACCCCTTCCCAATAGTCGAGCCCCGCTCGTTTTAACCAGCGGTTTTGCGTGCTGAAGCCAAGGGGGCGGACGAGGATTAGATCTGTTCCGGTAGCGGAACAGGTGCGAACCACATTACCGGTGTTTTGCGGAATCTGTGGCTGGAAAAGTATGATTTTCATCGATCTCATCGCCATTGGAAACCGCATCCGCTTGGTCGAGGGCTTGCTCTGCAGTCTGTATGATTTTTTCCTCTTGCAAGAAGGCGATGGCTTGAACGCACTCCTCTTCATTCAGAGGTGAGGCTTTTCCTTCTGCCTCTTCTTTCAACCCCTTGACAATCGCGTCCAAGTCAAAATCGAGTCCCAACGCATCGAGATTTTTCCCGATGAGATGCCCCATGGCCTCTGAGAGAGTGGCCACATTGGGTTCTGCTGCCAGCAGGGTCGTTAAACAGAGCGAGAGAAAAAGGATCTTAAACATGGGATAACTCCTTGAGAGTGGACAAGAGTTGATCAAAAGGAACGGCCTGCTGCTCTCGGGTCTGTAGATGTTTCAATTGAAGGCTCTTTTGCTGCACTTCGTCGCTTCCGATGATGGCGCAATAAGTGGCTTCGAGTCGCACGGCATTTTGGATGGCGGGCCCCATTTTTTTGGCGCCCAATTCCATATCCGCTGCGATCTGATGATGGCGGCAGGCGGTGACGAGAGAAAAACAGGTTTCACGCGCTTCTTCTCCCATGGGGATGAAATAGACGAGAGGGCGGCTCTGTTTGGGAATGGAAATCGCCTGCGCGAGCATCACTTGGAGCACCCGCTCTAAGCCCGTTGCAAAACCGACTCCTGGCAGATCGGGTCCTCCGAAGGTGGAAATGAGGCCGTCATAGCGGCCGCCTGCGCCCAGCGTATTTTGGGATCCGAGGCCGCCGGCCAAGACTTCAAAAACGGTCTTATTGTAATAGTCTAAGCCCCGGACAATCCGATCGTCGACCAGATAGGGAATCTGGATGAGGTCGAGATACGAAAGGAGTTTTTGGAAATGGCTCTGCGCAGCGTCGGTCAGATAATTCAAAATGGAAGGAGCCTCTTTCACCAGTTCCTTATCTTTCGGATCTTTGGAATCGAGGATCCGGAGGGGATTCTTTTCAAAGCGCACTTGGCTCTCTTCTGAGAGAGAGGAGAAGTGGGGCCTTAAATAGGCGAGCAGCGCTTCCTTATACTGCAGCCGCGATTCGGCATCGCCCACGGTATTGACATGGACTTTGAGATGCTGCAACCCGAGTCGGCGGTAGAATTGGCAAAGAAGATCGATGACCTCCGCATCTTGTTCGGGACCTCCGTTGCCGATCGCCTCAACGCCAAATTGGTGGTGTTGCCGATAGCGTCCGGATTGGGGGCGCTCATACCGAAACATCGGGCCGATATAGAAGAATTTGTGGACAGAACTCAAATTCGGCAGCCTACTTTCGATCAACGCTCGCATGACGGAAGCAGTTCCTTCTGGACGGAGAGTGATTGAACGCCCCCCTTTGTCTTCAAAGGTGAACATCTCCTTGGTCACGATGTCGGAGGTTTCTCCGATGCCTCGGTCAAAGAGTCCCGTCGTCTCATAAATCGGAGTTCTGATTTCTCGGTAGTCATAATCGGCGCTAACCGCCCGGGCGATCTGTTCCACGTGCTGCCAAAGATCGGAAAGGCGCCACGATTCCTCTACGCCATAGGGGAGAATGTCAAACGTTCCCTTCGGGATTTGATGTTCCATATATATAGGAAACGACTATATCCCAGTCCCGATTTTCAATCGATCTTTAAAAGAGAGAGAATCCCATCGATCAAAGAGGTCCACTCTGTCAAGGCGCTGAGGGGGGGATTTTTTTCATGATCCAAATGGAGTTTTTGAATGAGTTCCATGTATGGAAAGGGGATCCATTTTTGGCCTGCATATTCGGAGAGATAGTAGCCGAGTGTATGAGGGTGCCGTTCCGGATAGTGTTGGATCTTTTTGATGAGACTTTTTGTTTTCTCTGCAATCGGGGAGTCGCGGTGGGGGTGGAGCGCCCCTTCGAGAACTTCCAGCCAAATGTGGGACAGTTTATTGAGAAACCCAATATCTTGACTCCGATCTTCTCTTTTTAAAATTTCGAAGGAGGCTTTCAGTAAAAGGAGCGTGTCCCTCATCTCTCTCGAAGCGGCTCCTTGGGGCGCAACTAAAAAAAAGGTTACTACATTGCGAAGCGTTTGGAGCAGGTAGGCAAGGGTCCCTACTTTTTCTGGGGGCGCCTCCTCGGCAGGCCGCTTGGGCCGGTCCTCTTTTGTCAGTTTATCTTCCTCAATAGGCTCAACGCGCAACTTCTCGTATGGATCGCGGCTGCCTCCGACTGGATTTTGATAAGAGCCCATAAGCCGGATAGTAGACGAAAGACCTTTTTGTTGACAGAAGGGGGGCTGTTCTTTACCCTTGTTGGTTTTGGGAAGCCCTGGAGGCAGAGTGTCCGTTTTAGACCTATTTAGACCCGTTCCTCCTATAGAGGAAATTCAAGATCCGGAACTGGTAAAAAAAAATTATAAGTATTGGCGCCTTCGCACTTTTTATGCCATGTGGGCGGGCTATGCGTTCTTCTATTTCACGCGCAAAAGCTTCACCTTTGCCATGCCCGTCATGCAGAGTGAGTTGGGCTTGGGTAAGTTCGAGCTCGGCCTGTTGGGCAGTATCCTCTACATCAGCTATGGGGCGAGCAAGTTTCTCAGCGGCATTCTCGGCGATAAGTCCAATCCCCGCTACTTTATGTCTTTTGGCCTCATCCTGACCGGCATTTTCAATATTTTATTTGGCATGTCTTCTCTCTTTTGGGCCTTTGCGATTTTCTGGGGATTGAATGGCTGGTTTCAAGGTTGGGGGTGGCCTGGGTGCGCCAAGCTCCTCACCCACTGGTATTCCCAGTCGGAACGGGGGCGCTGGTGGAGCCTTTGGAACACCTCTCACAATATCGGCGGCGCGTTGATCCCGATCCTCGGAGCCGCTTGCGCCGACTACATGGGGTGGCGCTACGCCATGTATGTCCCTGGAGTCATCTGTATTTTAGCTGGGTTCTTTGTCATGAATCGGCTCCGCGACACGCCCCAATCGCTCGGCTTGCCCCCCATTGAAAAGTACCGGAATGATTATTCGAATTCGCGGAGGGAATCATCCGCTCTTTCTACGAAAGAGATCCTTTTCGAATACATCTTGAGAAATAAGTATATTTGGCTTTTGACGGCTGGCTATTTTCTCATCTACGTCATTCGAACCGCGATCAACGATTGGAGCATGCTCTATTTGATCGAAGTGAAGAGCTACACCAACATGGAAGCGGGGCTCTGCGTCTGTTGGTTTGAAGTAGGCGGCTTTTTCGGAAGCCTTGCGGCCGGATGGGCTTCGGATCTGATCTTTAAAGGGAAACGAAACCCGATCAGCATTCTCTTCACAGTCGCTATTCTCTTCCTCATCTTTGCCTTTAAGGTCGTGACTTACCCCTGGCCGATTCTCGATGCGGCCTTCATTTTCCTCTTCGGCTTCTTTATCTTTGGGCCCCAGATGCTCATCGGCATGGCGGCGGCAGAGCTCTCTCATAAGAAAGCAGCCGCTACGGCCACTGGCTTCATCGGTTTCTTCGCCTATCTGGGCGCAGCAGCAGCCGGCGGCCCTCTCGGCGCCATCACGAAGATTTGGGGATGGGACAGCTATCTATTGACCCTGTTCGTTTGCGGCTTTTTAGGAGTGCTTTTCCTCCTTCCTCTTTGGTCGATTAAGACGAATCCCAAAGAAGAACCTGCCCCTGCTGCGGCTAGCTAGATTTGATTCTTTTTAAAAAATCAGACCTCTGTATACTTCTGGGGATATGACCTATATCCCCCTGAACGTTCACTCCCAGTTTTCCATTCTCGATTCTACGGCATCGGTGACCGCATTGGCCGAAAAAGCGAAAAGCTTTGGCATGGCCGCCTTGGCTGTGACCGATGAAGGCAACTTGTATGGCGCTGTCGATTTTTACAAGGCGTGTAAAGCAGCGGGCGTGAAGCCGATCTTGGGCTGCGAAATTTGGGTAGCGCCTCATTCCCGTTTGGAGAAAAAACGGATTCCCGGCACTCCAAATGGACTGCCGATTGTCTTGCTGGCCAAGAGCCTCGAAGGCTACAAGAATCTGTGCAAGCTCTCTTCGATCGGATTTCTCGAAGGGTTTTACTATCAGCCGCGCATCGATAAAGAGGTGCTCAGCGCGTATCGAGAGGGATTGATTTGCCTGTGCCATGAACCGGGAGAGGCCGAAGGGTATCAGACGCTGTTCGGGGACGATTTTTATCTAGAGATCCAACGCCATCCGTTTGTCGATGACGGAATTCAGGAGAGTTGGCTGGCGCAGAAAATGCGCGATTATAGCGCAAACCAAGAGAAACGGAATGAAGCGCTGCTGGAGCTGTCGCGGAAGCGGGGCATTCCGTTTGTTGCGACAAACGATATTCATTACCTGGAGCGGGATGATTGGCGGGCGCATGAGATTTTGCTCAATATTCAATCGGGCGAACCGTGCGAGATCTGGGAGCGCGACTCCGCGGGCAATCCAAAGCATAAAGTGCCCAATCCGAAGAGAGAGACGACAGCCACGCATGAACTGTATTTTAAATCTCCCGAAGAAATGAGGGTGTTATTTGCCGATTTGCCAGAGGCGATTGCCGAGACCGTAAGGATTGCCGAAAAATGTAAGTGCGAGCTCGATTTCAAGACAAAACACTATCCTGTCTTTATCCCACCCCATCTGGTGGGACAAAAGGTGTCGAAGCAGGAGCGGCTCAAGGCGGCTGAACAGTTTTTGTTCGATCTTTGCCAAAAAGGGATCGAGATTCGCTATACAACGGAAAAGTTAGACCAGGTCGCGCGCATCCATCCAGGCAAAGATCCGAAGTTGGTTGTAAAAGAGCGGTTCGAATATGAGTTTGGCATCCTCACTTCAAAGGGGATGTCCGATTACATGCTGATCGTCTACGACTTCATCGCCTGGGCGAAGGGGCGCAATATTCCGATGGGGCCGGGTCGCGGCTCGGCAGCGGGCTCGATCATCTCTTACTTGATTGGGATCACCGATATTGAGCCTTTGCGGTTCCATTTGTTCTTTGAGCGGTTTATCAATCCCGAGAGGATCTCCTACCCCGATATCGACGTCGATATCTGCATGGATCGGCGCCAAGAGGTGATCGATTACGTGGTGGCCAAATATGGCAAAGAGAAGGTGGCCCAGATCATCACCTTTGGAACGATGAAGGCGAAGATGGCGATCCGCGATGTGGGGCGGGTTTTGAATGTTCCTTTGGTCAAAGTGAATGAGATCGCGGCGTTGGTCCCGGAAGATCCCACGATGACGCTGGAGAAGGCCTTTCAGATCGATCCAGAGCTGGGTCGTTTAATGGAGGCTGATCCAGAAGCCCGCTCTGTTTTGGAAATGGCTAAGAAGGCGGAAGGGTCGATCCGCAATACGAGCACCCATGCGGCTGGATTGATCATCTCCGCGAGTTCGATCATGGAGCACATTCCCGTTTGCACGGCCAAAGATTCAGAGATGTGGGTGACCCAATATGCGATGAAACCGGTAGAGAGCGTGGGAATGCTCAAGATCGACTTTTTGGGCTTGAAGACGTTGACGTCGATTCAAAAATGCGCAGCGTTGGTGGCGAAAAATGGGGGCCCTCAGCTCGATTGGGGCAACTTGCCGCTCGATGATCAGGCGACCTTTGATTTGCTCAATCAGGGGAAAACCCTCGGCGTCTTCCAGCTCGAGTCGGGCGGGATGCAAGATTTGGCCAAGCAGCTTCACATCGATACGTTTGAAGAGATCATTGCCGTAGGCGCTCTCTATCGCCCTGGTCCAATGGATATGATCCCCTCGTTTATCAACCGGAAGCATGGGCGAGAGGCCATCGAAATCGACCATCCGTTGATGAAGGATATTTTGTCGGAAACCTATGGCGTTATGGTCTACCAAGAGCAGGTGATGCAGATCGCGAGTGCGCTGGCCGGCTATTCCTTGGGCGAGGGCGATGTGCTCCGCCGCGCGATGGGGAAAAAAGACAAAGAGGAGATGACGCGCCAAAGGGAAAAATTTTTGAACGGGTGCGCGCAAAAGGGAATCGATGCCGAGACAGCAGGACGGGTTTTCGATAAAATCGAAAAATTCGCCTCGTATGGCTTCAATAAATCCCACGCGGCTGCCTATGCATATCTCTCTTACGCGACCGCCTTTTTTAAAGCGAATTATCCCAGAGAGTGGATGGCCGCGCTCATGACTTGTGATCTGGACGATACGACCAAACTCGCCAAATTCATCGGCGAGGCGAAATCGCTCGATATCGATGTGCTTCCTCCCGACATCAATCAGGCGTCGAGCGAATTTGCCACCTCGAAAGAGGGAATCCGCTTTGCCATGGCGGGCATCAAAGGCGTTGGCAAAGGTGTTGTGGAGATGATCCTCGAAGAGAGGGAGCGGGGAGGAGCGTACAAGAGCCTCTATGATTTCATTCAGCGCGTCGATAAGGGGCGGATTGGGAAAAAGCAGATCGAGCTCCTCATCGATGCAGGGGCTTTCGATTTCACCAGCTTGTCGCGCGACGCGATGCGAGGAAGCGTGGAGGAGATGTACGATAAGGCTTCTCGCGATCAAAAAGAGGCCTCTCTCGGGGTGCTCAATCTCTTCTCGCTGATTGAGGAGCCGGAGAAAACATTCCTCTCGCCTCCTTCTGTGGCCAAGAAATCGTCTCCTTTACAGGTCTTTCAGCGGGAAAAAGAACTCCTCGGCTTCTATCTCACTGGTCACCCGATGGATGGCTATAAGAAGGCGCTGGGTCGCCTCTCTTGCGTTCCTTTGGAGGAGTGGGAGCTGTTGCCTGACGGAAGTCTTTTGCGCGCCGCTTTTGTCGTAGAAACAGTCCAAGTGAAAGTTTCCAGTAAAAATCAGAAGAAATTCGCCATCCTCACAATCGGCGATGGCATGGAGCGCTTTGAGCTCCCCGTTTGGGCCGAGATGTTCGAGGAAAAAGGAGCCCTCTTAAGGGAAAATCAGCTCCTCTACGGGATCTTGCAGCTGGAGAGAAAAGAGGGGACGATCCAACTCTCTTGCCGCTACCTCGACGACCTGACTGCGGTCGATGAGGCGCGCATCAAGGCCTGCGATGACGCTTACGATCGGCTCAAAGCCCAGGCCAAGGCCCCGGAACCTAAATGGAAAAGCGCAGCCAAGGAAAAAAAGGCACCTGTCGTGGAAAAAGAAGAAATCGTCAAAATTAGCCTTAACATCAATGCCGACAAGGTTCGTTTGAGCCAAATTTTAGCCCTCAAAGAACTCTTTCGCTCCCACCCCGGTAAATCGACCATTGAACTTCATTTCCTGAGCCAGATCGGGCGGCTGGGGACTGTCTTTGTCGATTCCCAATGGGGGGCCAAGGCGGATAAGCCGTTTTCTGACAAGCTCAAGACATTGACAGAATCCATTGCGATACCCTAACCTTA
>CAYNWC010000058.1:0-1026 GCA_964400805.1 uncultured bacterium
TTCCCTCTCAAAAACCCTCCTTCTGCAAGTCATCCGCCAATTTGAAAAGGGGATCCCGCCAGCCACTCCCCAAGACCATGCCCAGGCCACCTACGCCTCAAAATTTGAATTGGAAGACACCCAAATCGACTGGCAGCGGCCCGCCTCCGAGCTTCACAATCTCATCCGCGCCTTTTCCCCCCGCCCCGGCGCTTGGTGCTGGGTGGAGAGCCAGGGGGAAAAGAAAAGATTGAAAATCCTCCGCACCCACCCCGTTTCCCATGCAGGATCTCCCGGCGAACTCTTCCCGGAAGGCATCGTTGCCTGTGGTACTGATTCTTTGAAATTGATCGAGGTCCAACCCGAAGGGAAAAAGGCCATGAAGGCGGCCGACTGGCTGCGCGGTCAAAAAAATGTTTATTTTATAAAATAATCTCTTCTGTTTGTTTTTAATATCATACGTCTTATTATGTTAGTCAAAATAAAAGGAGTTGTTTTATGGTTCTTACAATTGATCAAAAATGGCTTGATGCAAATCGAAACGAGAAAGTTGACCAATCTTCGCTCGATTATGGCAAAGAGTACTTTGGTAAGACCGGTGGCGCAGGCCGTGGCTTAGGGGCTGCCCAGAAAACAATCAAAGTAGCGAGGGAAGTCGGATTGACCGCTGCTCCGAAGATCGTTGCTCTCCAAAGCAATTTAGGCATTGCGGTTGGCGCTTTAGGGATTATACAGGTCCCTTCAGCGACTTGCGATGCGATCGATTCGGTCACCGCGCTCGCCCACCCAGAAGATGAAGTCCCAGTCACCCGAAAAGTCACCAAAGCGATTCGCGATACCTTGGGCGCTGCGAGCTCCTGGGTCTACGCCGCCGCATTCGTTGGCTTTAATCCCATCATTGCGTTTGTCGGGCAGATTCTCGACGTCCCTTCCAGCCTTGCCGATCTAAAAATCTCTTACGATGACTATCGCCAAGCGGCTAAGCTTGAGGAAATCGCAGAAGGGGACGCCAAAGAGGCGTTGACCCACTCCAAAAATTACTACTTT
>CAYNWC010000058.1:1036-8351 GCA_964400805.1 uncultured bacterium
CTTTTGGCGCACGGTCAAATCCACAGCCGCCGTTGCCATCGCCATTTTCGCCGTGATCCTTCTCTTCACAGTCGCTTCATGGATAGCTATCACTGCTCTTGCGATTCTTGGTCTTGGCACCACCTGTCTTGCGATCAGAAACGACTGGATGAAAGACGCAGGCAAATATAAAGTGATCCCCTTCGACCAGACGGTTGTGGTTTAAACATTTCTTTACATAAATCCGATTTGTTTTTATGATCCTACCTCCAAAAAAAACGGAGGTACTCATATGTCTGGCGCTATTATTGCTCAACCCTATTCTTTTATCGAAATCGGTGAACATAGGTATGAGGCAAGACCGAATCCCGCTCTGAAAAATAGAGATGGAACGAATAAATCGGTATTGGATCACGTCATCGTTTTCGGCAAGGAAACGAACGGGGCGTATCGCACTTTCAGTCTCTTAGAAAAAACTTCTAAGTTGGCCATGCTTGTGTTTTCTTCGATGCGCGCCTTTTTCGAGAGAATGGTGGTTCTATTTGGGACTGCGGCCGCGGCCCTGGCGATCACTCGTCTGCCCGAAGTGACGCGAAATGCGTATAAAGCTGTATCCGAGTGGGTGACTCCTCGCACAAGCAATAACAATAAAATGAAAAAAATCCATGATATTGCCGATGCTACAGCGACATGGGGGTATGCGAGTTCTCTGATCGTTCCAAACGCAGCGGTTCAAGAGGCTGCGAGTGTTTCTAGCCTGGTTTCTGATGCGACTGATTTGGCTATGGCTGGTCAGGATTTGACGTTGGCCCGGCACCACTTGAGAGAGGCCGAGAATAGAGAGCCGGAAAATACAGCGGTTCATAAGATGTTCAGCGATACGGTGCGCTATAAATCACTCCAAATAGCCAAATCGGGTTGTTCTGTCATTACGGCGGTTTGGGGACGTGTGGCCTTGACTCTGGGCGGCCCGCTTCTTTCTCCCGTGACCTTAGTGGGTATTTCTCTGGTTGGGACTGTGTCTGCACTCTCAGCCCATTTCTTCAAGGAAACAGCCCAATACGAACTGCCCAATTACAACTAACTCCCTGGGGGCTCCGGCCCCCTCCCTATAAATATGTTCAAATCAACAGAACGGGGCCTTTTACTGAGCCTCCTCATCATCATGACCGCCCTGGTTCTCATTGCCAAAATCAACGCTTTTCGGGCGGACGGCGCGATCGCCGAGGTAGAGCAACAAGAACAAATTTTAACGGAAATCACCGTCCATGTAAGGGGAGCGGTTTTAGAGCCCGCTCAGCTGAAGATGCCGGTTCAAAGTCGCATTTGCGATTTGAAGTCAAAAATTTCACTCGCCTCCAATGCAGACCGGACCTTTTTTCGCAGGAAAAAAAGGCTAAAAAATGGAGAAATCATTGAGGTGCCAAAGAAAACAGTTGAGTAGAATTCAGCTGTTTGTCTATGATCTCACTCCGATATTTAAAACGTTCTCTAACGAGGACGGAACCAACTTTCACGCATGCCACCCCGCGTTCTCGGATGTGAGGGTTAAGCGCGTCGATCAGGAGATTTCCTCCTTCATCACCGTGCATGCGAAAAGGGATTTTTTGGGGAATTAAAAAGGAAAACCTATGCCTCTGACATTGATTGGCCAGAAAAAAGGAATGGCGCAAGTCTTCGACCAAGACGGCAAGCTCGTCGTTTGCACGATCATCTTGGCTGAGCCGAATACAGTATTGCAGATCAAGCGCAAGGAAACGGATGGCTATAATAGCATTCAGCTGGGCGGCGTCCCGATGTCGCAGCCCCAAGCCAAGCGCTTGGCGAAGCCGTTGAAAGGACATTTTGCGAAAAATCAGCTGGAGCCTTGCAGCGTCATTCACGAATCGCGCCTCGATGAAGTCGATCAGTATCAGATCGGCCAAAAGCTCGATGCGAGTCTTTTCACCGATGTGAAGTTCGTTGATGTCGAGGGAGTTACGAAAGGAAAGGGATTTCAGGGCGTCATGAAGAAGTTCAACATGGCGGGTGGTCCTGGCTCTCACGGTTCTGGCTTTCACCGCCACATGGGATCGACCGGAATGCGCTCCACGCCGGGCCGCTGCTTCCCTGGAGGCAAACGCGCCTCTCGCATGGGCGGCGATCGGCAGACCGTCCAAAATTTACGATTGGTCGCTATAAAGGGCAATATCCTCCTCGTCGAGGGAGCTGTTCCTGGCGCGCCGAGCGGGATTGTCTACATCAGAAAAGCGAAGAAGAAGGGATAGGACATGGCCACGCTGAAAAAATACGATTTGCTGGGTAAAGAAGTAGGGTCCGTCCAAGTAGATGACGCTCTTCTCGAGGGAGGCGCCCATCCCCAATCAATTAAGGACTATATTGTCGCTTTGCGCAACAATGCGCGGCAATGGTCTGCCAATACGAAGGTTCGCAAAGAAGTGAACCGAACCGGCCGCAAACCCCACCCTCAAAAAGGGCAAGGGCGTTCCCGTCAAGGGGACTTGGCTGCACCTCAATATAAAGGGGGCGGTATTGTCTTCGGACCCAAGCCAAAATTTGACATCCACACGCGGATCAACAAGAAAGAGCGCCGCGCGGCCATCCGCACCCTGATCGCAGAGAAGATCAAGGCGGGCCACGTTCACGTCCTCCAAAAGGGAGATCTGAAGCAGGCCAAGACGAAAAAGTTGGCGCAGTTCTTTGGCCATTTGGATGTCTTGAGCAAGCGGATCCTCGTATTGGGAGAGGGCAAGACCGAGATGGGCAATCCTCACGAAAGTTTGGTTAAGAGTTTCCGCAATATCCCCAAGAAGGAATATGCGATGGTTCCGCAAGTCAACGGCTACGAGCTCATCAAATGCCATACGCTCGTCGTTCTCGACTCTGCGTTAGATGAATTCCTTTCGATTTTAGGTGCTTCATGAAAAATCCCTATCAAATCATTAAGAACCGCCGCGTCACAGAAAAAGGACGCGTTTTGGAAAATTTGATGAATGCCAAGAGCAATCCTTCTCTCAGCCGTTGCCAGTCTCCCAAGATCGTTTTTGACGTCGATCCAAAGGCGAATAAAACCCAGATTGCCGAAGCTGTCGAAGAGATTTACAAAGAGAAAAAAATCAAAGTGGTCAAAGTGAACACGATCCATGTCGGCTCTAAGAAGCGCCGCGTCAAAGGATTTGTGGGAAAGACGGCCGCGTATAAAAAGGCTGTTGTGACCTTGCGTCCCGGCGACACAATAGAGACCCAGGTGTAAATATGCCCAAATTATTTCGACCTACAACTCCCGGTCAACGGAAATTAGTGCTTCCTGTTCATTTAGAGCTGGCTCCTGGAGAAAAACCAGCGCCAAAGTCGCTGTTGATCGCGAAGCGAAGAACCAATGGACGCAACCATAGCGGACATATCACCTGCCGCCACAAGGGGGGAGGACATAAGAGAATGTTCCGCCTCATCGATTTCAAGCGCGATAAGGAAAATATCCCAGCGACTGTGGCTGCTGTCGAGTATGATCCGAACCGCTCCGCCCTCATCGCCCTGCTTCACTATCACGACGGGGAAAAGCGGTATATTATTGCCCCTCAGGGAATTAAAGTGGGCGCGACGCTGATGACGAGCGATGAGCCGCCCTTCCAAATTGGATGTTGCATGAAGCTCAAATTCATGCCTCTCGGCTCCGTCATCCACAATATCGAGTTACACCCGGGCAGGGGCGCCCAATTCGTCCGCTCTGCGGGACTCTCTGCGCAGCTTTTAGCGCGCAGCACTGGATATGCCACGATCCGGATGCCCTCGGGTGAAGTACGACTGATCAATGAAAATTGCAGGGCTACGTTTGGCGCTGTCTCCAATGCCGAGCATAACCTGCGCGTCATTGGGAAAGCGGGCCGCTCTCGCTGGTTGGGTATTCGCCCAACAGTGCGCGGTATTGCGATGAACCCGGTCGATCACCCCCATGGTGGTGGTGAAGGACGCGGAAAAGGAAACCACCCCCAATCTCCTTGGGCTCAGTTTGCTAAAGGGTTCCGTACCCGTTCCAACAAGAAAAGCAGAAAATGGATTGTAAAAGAGCGAAGGTAATTGCATGGGAAGATCGCTAAAAAAAGGCCCCTTCGTCGACCATCACCTCATGGCGAAAGTCGATAAGAGCAACAAGGAAGGCGCCAAAAAAGTTATTAAGACGTGGTCTCGCCGTTCGATGATCATTCCCGATATGGTCGGTCATACATTTGATGTCCATAATGGGAAAAAATTCATCACGGTTTACGTCTCTGAAAATATGGTTGGCCATCGATTGGGAGAGTTTTCTCCCACGCGCACTTTCAAAGGCCATCCGAAGAAAAGCGCTGCCGCAACCGCTGCCGCAGCAGCACCTGCAGGGGGAGGATAACCGATGTTTGCTACAGCTAAAACAAGATTTGTGCGTATTTCGCCGCGAAAAGCTCGCTACGCCGCAGCCCTTATTCGTGGGCTCGATGTAGAACAGGCGACGTTGCAGCTCCTCCACTCGAAACTCAAGGGAGGCCGGCTGATTAAGAAGACGTTAGACAGCGCGGTCGCCAATGCGGTCACGCAGATGGACGCGCGCCGCGAGCAACTGAAAGTTCACGAAGTACGTGTCGATCCGGGTCCGATTTTAAGACGCGCGAAGCCGCGCAGCCGCGGTTCATCTGTTCCTGTGAACAAACGGACGAGTCATTTTACCATCGTCCTGACAACTGAGATTGGAGAGAAATAATGGGTCAAAAAGTATCGCCGATTGGATTTCGACTCGTCATGCGCAAGCGCTGGTTGTCCAACTGGTTTGCCAATAAGCAAGAATTTGGCAATCAGATCGGAGAAGATAAGAGAATCCGCGCTCTGCTGAGCACGAAGCCCGCTTGCCAAGGCGCTTCCAGATTCCAAATCAAACGGATGAGCGGCAAAATCGAAGTGACGATTTTTACTTCTCGACCCGGCTTAGTGATCGGGAAAAAGGGCGCTGAGATCGACATCCTCAAAGCCGACCTCCGCCAACTCACTGGCAAAGAGGTATGGATTGAAGTCGAAGAGATCAAGAGACCTGACCTCGATGCCAAGCTCGTCGCTGACGGCATTGCGAAGCAGCTCGAAAGACGGATCCCTTTCCGCCGCATTTTGAAAAAGGCGATGCAAACCTCCATGGATGCCGGCGCCGCCGGGATCAAAGTCCAAGTGTCAGGCCGCATCGGCGGAGCTGAGATCGCCCGCGTCGAGTGGTACAAAGAAGGGCGTATCCCGCTCCACACCCTGCGCGCCGATATCGACTATGCGCAAGGGCGTGCAGAGACCACTTATGGATCGATTGGCGTCAAAGTATGGATCAATAAAGGAGACGAGATCATCGTCACCCGTAAACCAGCACAAGCGATGGGGGCCTAACTATGGCATTGATGCCCAAGCGAACCAAATTTAGAAAGCAACAGAAAGGGAAAATGACCGGCCTCTCCAAAGGGGGAGCTTTCGTCGAGTTCGGTGATTTCGGCATGCAGTCTTTAGATCGCTGCTGGCTCACCGCGCAACAGATCGAAGCGTGCCGCGTGACCATTTCCCGCACATTCAGCCGCAAGGGACAAGTTTGGATCCGCGTGTTTCCAGACAAGCCAGTCTCTAAGAAACCGGCGGAAACCCGAATGGGTACTGGTAAAGGAGCTCCCGACCACTATGTGGCCGTCGTGCGCCCTGGCCGCATCCTATTCGAAGTAGGGGGAGTGACCCGTGAAGAGGCGCAACAAGCGCTTCGCCTCGCGGCTGCCAAGCTCCCCATCCGGACCAAATTTGTCGACCGATTGGAGAGGGTATAACAATGGCCAAAAAGAAAGAATTAAAGGATCAATCGGTGAAAGAATTGCAAGCTCATGTTCACGGCTTAGATCGCGAAATTTTCCAACTGCGCAACGAACTCGCTGTCCAGCGGAAATTAGAAAAACCGCATCGCATCAAAGAAAAGCGAAAGGATAAAGCGCGCATTCTCACGATCCTAACCCAAAAACTCAAAGCGAAAGAGGCCGTATGAGCGCAAACGCGGAACGAGGAAAAAGAAAAGAGACGACCGGGATTGTCACCTCCAATAAAATGGAGAAGACAGTCATCGTGAAAGTCACGCGCAAAATGAGACATGAGAAGTATCAGAAAGTCATTGAGCGCTCTAAGAAATATTATGCACACGACGAGAGCGACGCGATCGAAGTGGGTCAAAGAGTCCGAATTATGGAGACCAGACCCCTTTCTAAGCTGAAGCGATGGCGCGTTGTCGAGGTCCTTTAAACGGAAGGCAGCTGAAATATGATTCAACAAGAAACTGATCTAGAAGTAGCAGATAATACAGGCGCAAAGCGCGTCCGTTGCTTTAAAGTTCTCGGCGGCACGAGACGGCGATATGCTCACGTCGGCGATATCATCGTCTGCGCGGTGAAAGAAGCCGATCCTAAAGGGATTGTGAAGAAAGGGGAAGTGGTCAAAGCGGTCGTCGTGAGAACCAAAAGTTACATTCGCAGAGACGATGGCTCCCTCATCCGCTTCTATGACAATAGCTGCGTGATCCTCGACGACAAGAATAACCCGCGCGGAAGTCGCGTCTTTGGACCCATTGCCCGCGAAGTGCGCGATGGCGGGTTCATCAAGATCGGCTCCCTAGCACCTGAGGTAATTTAATATGAGCAAATGGATCCGAAAAGGCGACCGCGTACTCGTGATCGCAGGAAACGAGAAAGGCAAAAGCGGAGAGGTTCTCTCTCGCGGTGAAGAGCGCGTTCTCATCCAAGGCGTCAATATGCGCAAGAAGCATTTGAAGCCCACCCAAGAATCGCGGGGAGGCCGCATCATCGAGATGGAAGTTCCCATTCATATCTCGAATGTTTGTCTCTGCGATAAAGAAGGGACCCGCATCAAGGTACACGTGAAGAGAGAAAAGAACGGTCAAAAAGAGCTCATCCAGAAAAAGGGAGCCAAAGGGACTGTGTATCGTTCACTCAGCAAGGCGAAGGTAAAGAATGTCTAGATTGTATAAAAAATTTCGAGAAGTCGTTGCGCCCGAGCAAAAGGCGCGCCACCCAGACCGCAGCGCGATGGAATTGCCCGTTTTGAAAAAGATCGTCATCAGCATGGGATTGGGAGATGCATTGAAAGATAAAAACGCCCTTTCTGAGCACACCGAAGAGCTCGCGCTCCTCTCTGGGCAACACCCCATAGTGACCCGTTCCAAGAAGGCGATTTCGAACTTTAAGCTGCGCGAAGATCAGCCCGTTGGCCTTATGGTCACTCTGCGTGGAAAAAGGATGTATGATTTTTTAGATCGATTCTGTAATATTGTAGCACCCCG
>CAYNWC010000059.1:0-8233 GCA_964400805.1 uncultured bacterium
AATCTCACCTCTCTGAACGAACGGACGGACCGCTGCGCCATCGTGATCGAGGTGAAGGTCAATGCAGAGGGGCAGTTTGATTTAAGCGACATCTATCCCGCCTGGGTCCGCAACCAGGCGAAACTCAACTATCCAGCCGTTGGAGCCTGGATCGAACACCTGATTGCCAAACACCCCATGCCCCCCATCGCGGGCTTGCGCGAGCAAATCTTCCTGCAAGATGCACTCGCGCAGCGCATCGAGCGGTATCGCGAAGGGCGAGGCAGTCTGGAATTTGCCGAGATCCAACTCGAACCGGTTATTGTAGACGGCATTCCCGTCGATCTTGCGGAACAGGGAAGAAATCGGGCCCACCGCCTGATCGAGAACTTCATGATCGCCGCGAACGTCGCTGTCGCCCTCTATCTCAAGAAACAGAACCTCCCCTCTCTCCGTCGCGTCGTCCGCGTGCCCAAGCGATGGAACCGTATCATGGCCCTCGCCAAAGATTTGGGCGAAAAGCTTCCCCCGCAGCCCAATCCACAGGCCCTCCGGCAATTTCTCCTGCAGCAAAAAGAAGCCAATCCCCTTCACTTTCCCGACCTATCGCTCGCTATCATCAAGCTCCTCGGCCGCGGGGAATATGTCCTCAGCCTCCCCGATCACCCCGCCATCGGCCACTTTGATCTGGCCGAGCCCGAATATACCCACGCCACCGCCCCCAATCGCCGCTTCCCCGACCTCATCCTGCAGCGCCTCCTGAAGAGCTGCTTCTTCAAGCAAAGCACGCCCTACTCAAACCAGGAACTCGCCGCCCTCGCCGCTCACTGCACCCAAAAAGAAGACGATGCCACCAAAATCGAGCGACGCCTCATCAAGTGTACCGCCGCCTTTATCTTAGAGAAAAAGATCGGGCAGACCTTCAAAGCCATGGTCACCGGGGTTACTCCCAAAGGAACCTGGGTCCGCCTCCAAACACCCCCCATCGAAGGAAAACTGGTCAAAGGCTTCGAAAGAGTCGACGTAGGGGATTTTGTAATGGTCAAACTCCTCCGCGTCGATAAAGCCAATGGTCATATCGACTTCGCCGTTAATTAAATTGACTTATTTCTTTATTATTAATTATAATCTATGTCCATTTAACAGGAAAAATGGCGATGACACCTATTCCTAGAGATTACAATTCCAAGTGGATTCCCGAGAAACCTTTCCGATTTCCGAAACTTCCAAATGAAATAATTACATACTTTTTTGAATTTATAGATCCTGAAACAGCCAGCTGTTTGGGAGCCATGTCAAAAGAGATCCAGGAGATCTTTTCTGAAGCCGTCTTAGCAAGGATCTCAACTCATCCCATGATCAACGAAGCTTTGAAACTCAGGGTAGTCAGCGACAAAACAACGGCAGAGAAAAGGCTGGGAACTTTGGATGAACACCTTTCTCGTTATTCTGGGAATCGATTTGATATGAAGAGCTACTTCTCTCGTGCAACAAAGTTGACCCTAGGAGATCTTTTTCACACAGCTTGCCGAACGAATGACGCAGCATTCATAGAAAAACACGTCGACAATCTAGCGCTGGGGCACGGTCCACAATTTATTTCAACCGCAACTGGATCACCGATTGCCCACAGACAATTCTCAGCGCTCAAGGCCCTCCTTTCGCATATGTCCGACGCTGAGATTGGCGCTGGAGAATCAATGCTAATAGCCATGATGGAAAATTCTTCCGGCCCTCGAATGCTCAAACTTGTATTACATCGCCCTATCCCCATAGATCGTGCCTTGAGTAGGGGGATAGAGAGAGAAAAAACAGAGTTTGTAAATCTGATTTTAGAGTCAAAGAAACCGTTAAATCCACAGTTCCAAGAAAATTGCGGCGTATTGTACCGCGGTCCGGCGCCACCCACAAACAGCGCCCACGGCCTGCATAGCGCTCTCATCTATGCGGCTCACCTGGATCGTTTGGATTACGTAGAGAAGATCCTTTTAAACTACGAGCCCAGTCAGGAAATTCTGCAGCATGTGAGAGATCGCATTCAATTGTTAAAAGATAACCCCAACGAAAGTAGAAAGTTTTTCTATGTTAAAACAGAGAATCCAATCCACCGGGATGCAATCCTGGCGCGACTCGATCAAGCAATCGCCGCGAGATCAATTGCCCTACTGAAATAGGGAAAGATAAGAGCGATATTCATATGTTTTCCCGTAATTCTTTTCTGGATTTCTTAAAACAAGGATTTCCAGATCGATCAATCGATCGATGACCTTTTGCGCCCCTGCCCAAGAAAACCCGGTCCACTTTTGAATCAATTTGACGTCTATAATGGGCTGTTTATATAGATTGCGCAATACTTCGATAGCGGTTTCGGCAGCTGTCTTGCCTAATTTATGCACCTTAGCCATATCTTGCTCTCGAATTCGATTGATATTCCGAGCAATTTCAATAGCAGAATCAGCTGTCTCGATAATCCCATCCAGAAAAAAGTCGACCCATCTCTCAATTTCGGCCGGATTTCCATGATATCCTTGCAGACAGCTGTAATACAAATCCTGATTCTTCTTAAAGAAATGGGACAGGTACAATAACGGAACCTCTAACAATTCCTCTTGCCATAGATAAAAGGTCACCACAAGACGACCTGTACGACCATTCCCGTCCACAAAAGGATGAATTGTCTCGAATTGAGCATGAATCAGTGCTGCTTTAATAAGAGGTGGATAATTGTCTTTTTCATGGATAAATTTTTCTAGCTCTCCCATTGCACGCACCATTTCATGTGGTGGTGGTGGGACAAACTTCGCGTTCGAAGGGGACGTTCCTCCAATCCAATTCTGCGTGTAGCGAAAATCACCGGGAAAAGCCTTTTGCGTAGACCTAGCTCCCTTCATGAGTTGATCGTGAATTTCACGAATGAATCGGATTGAAAGAGGCAGCGTTTTAAATCGCTCTATTCCATAATTTAGAGCGCGGACATAATAACTGATATCTTCCACATCCGCTGGCAATGCCGATTTAGGCGCAATTTCAGCCTCAATCGCATCGACCATCGTGGCCTGGGTTCCTTCGATCTGGCTCGAAGAAGCCGCCTCTTTCGTCACAAACATCAATAAAAAAAAGTCTTTGTCTGGAAGAAGCTGGGTAATCCCATCTAGCTTGCCAACCAACCTCATGGCTTGAGCGTGCTTTAATTCTATCTGGGAAGAAAAAGCAAAGGGATCCTCGGGAGGGAAGAGGGAAGGGACGAAAGCCTTATATCCGGCCGGCTGAAGCTGTAAGTGTCCAATATCCATATAGATAGAGATAAAGTTTGTTTTTTGTATATATCTACTGGATGAATATATACAAAAACTGTATTTTTGTATATATTCGTTTCCCAACCACCTTATTATAAGTTATTTATAACTAAGCAATCGCGATCTCTTTGCAGAGGTAGACGTCTTGGATGGTGTGGAGGAGTTGCACCCCCTCTTTCATCGATTTTTGAAATGCCTTGCGACCTGAGATAAGGCCGATGCCGCCCGCTCGTTTGTTGATGACGGCCGTCATGGCTGCTTCGTGGAGGTCGTTTTTACCGGAAGCCCCTCCGGAGTTGATGAGCCCGATCCGACCCATATAGCCATTGATCACTTGGTAGCGGGTGAGGTCGATCGGATGGTCGGTGCTGAGGGTCGTGTACATCTTCTCATCGCTCTTTCCAAACTTGAGCGCTTTAAAACCACCGTTGCAGATGGGAAGCTTCTGCTTGACGATGTCAGCTTCGATCGTGGCGCCGAGATGGTCAGCTTGGCCGGTGAGATCGGCCGCTTCATTGTAATCTTTTTCGCCTGTTTTAAAAGCAGAATTGCGGACATAACACCAAAGGACAGTGGCCATCCCGAGTTCGTGTGCGTGGGCAAAGGCCTGGCTCACCTCGATGATCTGCCGCCGCGATTCGGGAGAGCCGAAATAGATGGTGGCTCCTACGGCAACGCACCCCATGTCATAGGCCTGCTTCACGGTGGCAAAGAGGATCTGATCGTGCATGTTGGGATAGCTGAGGAGCTCGTTGTGGTTGAACTTGAGGAGGAAGGGGATTTTGTGGGCATATTTACGAGCGACAGAGCCGAGGACGCCGAGCGTGGAGGCGATCGCATTGCATCCCCCTTCGATGGCCAAACGGACGAGATTTTCCGGATCAAAATAGTCGGGATTGGGGGCGAAGGAGGCGCCGGCGGAGTGTTCAATGCCCTGATCGACCGGTAGGATCGAGAGATAGCCGGTCTGGGCCAGACGCCCATGGCCAAAGAGCGTTTGGAGGCTGCGGAGGACGCGGACATTCCGATCGCTCGGCGCGAAGATCCGATCGACCCAATCGGGCCCGGGCAGGTGGAGTTTTTCTTTTCCCACCGTTTTGCACGTGTGTTTGAGGAGTTTTTCCGCATCGGCGGCGAGAAGAGTTTGGATCTCGGAGTAATTCATGAATGTTTCCAGAAGTTTTGGATTTGCTCGAGGGTTTTTCCTTTCGTTTCAGGCACCCATTTTATAACAAACCAGAGGCCTAAAAAGCAAATGATCGCATAGAGCCAAAAGGTTCCCGTAGATCCCAATGCGCCGATGAGGGTGAGGAATGTAAGAGAGACAAAGTAGTTGCAAACCCAATTGGAAAATGTGGCGATTCCCATCGCTCTTCCCCGAATGCCCAGAGGATAGACCTCTGAAATGATGAGCCAAGCGACCGGGCCTAAGCTGACCGCAAAAAAGGCGACAAAAAAGAGGAGGGCGACGACTGCCGTAAGGCCGGCTGCTTGACTTTGGCTAAAGAAAGAAAGACCCAGCACGACCAGAGCTGCTGCCATGCCGATGAGGCCCACGATGAGCAGAGGGCGCCGTCCGACTCGGTCGATGAGCCATAGAGCGACGAGCGTGATAGCCACATTCACAGCGCCCACCAGAACCGTTGCGAAAAGGGCTGTTTGCGCCGCCTGAAATCCGGCTAGTTGAAAGATTTGGGGTGCGTAGTAGATGACCGTGTTGATCCCCGTGATCGACTGGAATACTGCAATGCCGATCCCGATCAAGAAGGGCATCCGGACGTCGGGGTGAAGGAGAGCTTTCCAGCTCTTGCCCGTCGGCGTATCGCTCTCTTTCTCTACATTCACCAGATGCTGATTCGGATGGGCTACCAGGATGCGATGGAGAATTTTTTCAGCGGCCTCTTTCCGATGGCGACTCATCAGCCAAGAGGGCGTCTCGGGGATGAAGAAGAGGCCCACGAATTGAATCGCAACGGGGATGAAGGCGAAGGCAAACATATCGCGCCAATCCCCCGTTGGAGCGTAGACATAGGAAACAATATAGGCCAGCAGGATGCCGATCGTGATGCAAAGCTGATTGAGGGAGACGAGAGTGCCTCGATTTTCAGGAGGAGACATCTCGGCGATATAAAGCGGCACGGCCATTGAGACGATCCCAATGCCAAGACCCGTGATGAACCGGCCGATCAATAGGGTATTAAATCCTCCCGCTTTTGTCAGAGTCAAGATCCCAATGAAAAAGAGAAGCAAAGTGAAAAATAGCGTCTTCTTTCTCCCGAACCGGTCGGCGATGTAGCCCCCAAGCAATGCGCCGATCAACGCGCCGATCAGCAACGTGCTCACCACCAGCTCTTGCTCGATCGTCGTCAATTGGAATGCACTGCTGATAAAGAGGAGGACGCCCGAAATGACGCTCGCATTGTAGCCAAATAGGATTCCTCCGATCGCAGCGATACACGAAACAAAGAGAGAGTAGTTGGTGAACTTTAACTTTTTGTGCATAGAGGGACCTCCTCTCCGAAGCTATCTGTGCATTCCAATTCCCCGCAAGCAATTTTTGGGCCTATGTGGTTTGGTGGTCGATGACCATGACTCTCATGTCTGCCTGTTGACCTCCCAAAGTGAATGGCGCTGCTTGCTCAGGTGAGTGGCCATCCCAGTTAATGTGTTGCTTGCGCAATTCCGCAACTGTTTCCTTATAGCATTGCGGCCTCTTGAAGGATGTAAGCATGCCGGTTTGACAGTGGTATTTATATACGGTGGAATCTCTATTAGCTCCCGTCAGTACCTTCTTGGCAACAAGGACGGTATGGTTGACAGTGTAGGCATCTGCGAGCCGCAATACATCGAGATCCTTCCCCTGAGCATCTGAACGAGTCGAAGGCAATGAGATCCTCTCATCTTTTAGAGACTGTATATCGTCACTCAGGTTTGAACTGGCAACGGACAGATAGTTTCCTGAACTTAGCAGATCCTTAAATAGAGCCATCAGTTCTTGCGAGGTTTTACCGTCAGATTCCGTTGTAGGAAGTTGCGCGCAGCAAGCATACCAGGGTGTCGGTTGTATATGATTCATCGATTCTCCAATGTAAAAGGGCGAAGATGCTATCACGTCCTTCCGATTTAATACATGAGTTTGTGAAGATGCATGTGCGTGAGGCCTCAAGCCAGGTTAATGATGGAAAGGATAAAATGATGAGAATGATAAGAGAGAAAAAAGAAAAAATAGCAGGATAGTAGGATAGATCAGCGATTGATTCGGCGCTGAACCCAGGGACGAGAGGGATCGCAGATGAAGAAGAGGATGAGGGGGAGAAGGAAGGCGGCGATCGCAAAGGCTTTCCAGAGAAGAGGCTCGCCGGGATCGGAGAGAGGATTATAGCCGTGAGTATAGTTGGCGAGGAAGATGACGAGAAGGGTAGCGAGGAGGTAGACGCGTCGATCTTTGAGGGTGGAGAAATGGAGGATGCGGTAAGCCTTGGGAAGGGAAAAGACGAAGTGAAAGAAGAGGGCGAAGCTTGTGAAGAGGATGCCTGGAATGAAGACCCACCAGGGGGAAATCGCAAGGCCATGAGTGAAGCGACCGATGTCGCCCTCCGCGGAGAAGGGTTCGAAGAGGAAATAGAGGACGATGGGGACGAGAGAGATGGTGGCGATCCAATAGAAGAAGGAGTAGGCGAGGGGCGTTCGTTGGATGCGGTGGAGGGCATAGAGGGAGAGGAAGAAGAGGAGGATACTGACGGCGAGGCCAGAGATGGCGATGAGGGCGCCAGCGGGACCTGGGATTTGGTCGTAGAGGACATGTTCATCGGCGTTGAGGAGAAACCAACCGCCGTAGGTGATGGCAAAGGGGCTGGATTTGTAGCCGAGAAGGTAGGCAGTGAGGCCGTGGCCCCATTCATGGAAGAGAATGGCGAGATAGTAGGCGGCGAGAATGGAGAAGAAGAGACGCGCTCTATGCATGTCTCTATTGTATATAGAGAAGGAAGCTTTTTAGGTAAGCGCTTTCTGGATGGAAGAGAGAGATGGGATGGTCGTGAGCTTGGCGGTGCCGCTCGAGGATGCGAACCGAACGATTGGCCTCGTGGGCGGCGCGGAAGAGGATGTTTTGAAAGAGGGACTCATCGACGTGGTAGGAGCAGGAACAGGTGAGGAGGAGGCTGCCGGAGGGCATTTTCTCAATGACGTGGCGATTGAGGTCTTTGTAAGCGCGGAAGGCTTTGGCAATATCGTCCCGCTTTTTGACGAAGGCAGGAGGATCGAGGATGACGAGATCGTAATCCCAAGAGGTGGTCTTGAGGAAGTCAAAAACATCGTCGCAGATAAAGCGGTGGCGAGAGAGGTTGTTGAGAGCGAGATTCTGATTGAGACGGGCTTCACACTTGGCGCTGCTCTCAACGCTGTCGACATGGGAGGCGCCGCCGGCAAGGGCCGAAATGGAGAAGCCGCCGGTATAGGCAAAGCAATTGAGGACACGCTTGTCCGTGCTGATCTGCCGAACGAGGGCGCGCATCTCCCGCTGATCTAAGAAGAGGCCAGTTTTTTGCCCTTCCAGAATCGCAACCGAATAGCGGAGACCATTTTCGACGATTTCCACTTCGGGTTTTGGAGTGCCGTGAAGAAGAGCCCGGACATCATCCAGACCTTCCTTGCGGCGCAAGAATGAGGTTGACTTTTCATAGAGAGCATGAGGCTTCAACTCATCGGTTAAATAGGTGACGATTTCCTGTTTTAGGCGCTCAATCCCTGGATTGGACACCTGCATCACCACTATATCGGCATAGGCGTCGACAATCAACCCCGGAATTCCATCTCCCTCGGCATTGATGAGGCGAATGGCGTTGGTTTGGACAGGATCAATCCAGCGGCGGCGCAAGGCAGCGGCTTCCCGGATTTTGCGGGGAATGGCAGTGGAGAGCGGTTCATCGCCAAATGAGAGCATGTGAGCGAGAATGGAG
>CAYNWC010000060.1:0-7775 GCA_964400805.1 uncultured bacterium
AGCGCGAGCTCGCCGACCTCAACGTCACCATCGAGGAGGGTCTCTCCATCGACGCCGAGAAAGGCAATGTTGGAAGTGTTGGAGATGCGCGGCCCCTGCCCATTGATGGCGATGTCGGGAATCTCTCGCAGGAGCCCTTTCTCGAGATGATTTCTTAGGTCAGTCAGTGTCTGCGTAATTTGTATCTGCTCGTGTTTGACAATTTGCAATGCTTCGGCAAGACCTAAGATCCCGGCGAGATTTTCCGTGCCGGCGCGGCGGCCGTTTTCTTGGGCGCCGCCAGTAAGTAGAGGAGGGAGTTTTAGGGGAGCGCGGAGATAAAGGGCGCCGATCCCTTTGGGGCCGTGAAATTTGTGCCCGCTGAAGGCAATGGCTGTGATGCCGGGAAAGAGGGGCAGGGACTCTTTGCCGATCCAGGCGACCGCATCGAGGAAGAGGGGGATGCCCCGTTTTTGGGCGAGGGAGGCGATCGCTTCCAGGTCGATTTTGACGCCAGTTTCTCCATTGCAGGCGGAGAGGACGAGGGCGCGGGTGTTGGGCCGGAGGGCGCTTTCGATTTGTTCGGGGAGGGGAGCCCCCCAAAGACCTACGGGCAGATGGGTGACCGAGAGACCTTGAGCTTGGAGGGTTTGGTAGATGGCGGAATGTTCGATGGCGGTGGTGACGACGTGCCCTTGGATGCCGCGAAGGAGGAAGTTCAGGCTTTCGGTCCCTCCTGAGGTGAAGAGGATCTCGTCGGGTTTTGCGGAGAAGAAGGAGGCGACGGTTTGGCGGGCCTTGGAAAGGAGATTTTTGGCCTGCTGGCCAAACCAATGGACGCTAGATGGATTCGCGGGCGGACCACTCAGGTCCAAAAGCATCGCCTTGAAGACCCTCGGGTCCAAGCCGGTCGTCGCATTGTTGTCGAAATAGATTCTCTCCACTCTGCTTCTCCGATTGGATCATGAGGATGGTCATATTATCAGAACTGCCCTTAATTTTCGCTGCTTGAATGAGCCTTTTTGAAGCGATTTCCAGGTCGGGAGAATCATTGATAATTTTTTCTATCTCTTCGAGAAAGAGAACGTCGGAGAGGCCATCGGTGCAGAGGAAGTAGAGATCGTCGGGTTGGCGGGCCGAGAGGGCGATTTCAGGGTTGGCCTTCGAGGCAGTTCCTACGGCGCGGGTGATCACATTCTTATAGGGGACCGGAGTGCTCGATTCTTTTTTGAATTTCAGCAGCTTGGCGAAGAGGGAATGATCTTGGGTCAGGAGCTCCAGTTTTTTGTCTCGGAGGCGGTAGAGACGGCTATCGCCTACGTGGGCGTAGATCACCTCTTTTTCCCCCCACACAAGACAGCAGAGAGTGGTTCCCATCCCATTGAGCGTATCGGTTTTTTTGCCCAGATTGTAAACCCATTGATTGGCTTTTTCAATGGCGTAGCGCAGCTCGATGATCCATTCAATCGGGTCGTTCGTTTTGATCTCTTTGATCGCGGAAGTGAGCCTGTCGATCGCTTCGCGGGCGGCGATCTCTCCCGCTTGGTGACCTCCCATCCCATCGGCAAGGGCGAAAAACCCGATCTCAGGCAGAGCGACCCATACATCTTCGTTATTCGGGCGGTTCATTCCAATGTCTGATAATCCGAAGGATTTAAGACTCATAGTCCCGTCGTAAAGCCTCCGAATAAGTAGAGATTGATGACGCTGATGGCGTTGAACAAAGCGTGTAAGACCATGGAGGCGAGGATCGATCCTTGTTTTTCATACAAGAAGCCGAGAAAGAGAGCCAAAACGAAGAGGGAGGGGATGATCGAGAGGTTGGCGAGGCCCTGTCCGGCGGCGTAGTGGAAGAGGGAGAAGCAGACTGAGGTGATGAGGATGGCCTGCTTGGAGCCGAGGTGTTGGCGGATGTAGGTTTGGAGAAAGCCGCGGAAGAGCGTTTCCTCGATCAGAGGAGCGAGAACGACGATCGAGAGGACGGCCAGGAAGAAGTAGAGAGGGTTGTCGAAGGTCGATTTGAGAAAGTGGACGGCGATTTGGTCGGGCAATTGGGTGATATGAAAGACCTGAAATAGGATCCATTCGAGCAGTTGGCTTAAGAACAGGACGAAGGGAAGCGCCAGGATCCACGCATAGGCTGCTGCGGAGAGGTGATCGAACCACGGCTTCTGTTCGTGATCGCGGTGCAAGATCCCCTTTCGCACGGCTCTTGGCAGGCAGGAAAGATAGATCGCTAAGCAGACAAAAATGAATCCGGAGACAATGAAGTTGAGCCAGCTCGCATAGGCCAAATAATGGGAGACAATCTGCTGTCTTAAAAAGGATAAGGCGAGCGAGGTGGAGAGATAATTAACGATGAAATAGATGGCAAAGGCGCCGATCAGGTGAACGAAGCGGATGGGGACGACCCATTCCGCGTGGGGCATGGTAAAAAAACTTCGGCGCCAGCCGAGAAGCAAGAGCAAGCTAGCCAGCGCTCCGAAAGCGATCAGAGCCCCGAAATCCGCGCTCATCGGCTTTTGGCCAACAGGATGTAGTCGCTAATCCGGTGGGCGATTTCCTGAACGAGCATAGCGTGGGCGATTCCCATGGGCGATTTCCGAAATGCCTCGGTGCCCCATACATCGACGGCGTAGTCTGTCGGAATGAGTGATTTCGGAACGAAATAGGTGTCGCGGATCATCTCTTGCAGAACTACTTTTGGCGTAGCGGGTCTCAGGTCGACAACGCGCACGCGAACGGCCATGTTCAGGTTGTTCGATGCTTCTTGAGCCGTCACCCCTTTTGTTTTCACTGGGATGAATTCATGTTCGACCAATTCGAGGAAGGCGACGAATTCTTCGTTGTGGAATTCCCGTTTCATCCAAGCGAGATCGGTGCTGAAGGGGTTTTCGGTGAAGGGGGATTCTTCTTTTGAGTGGACGTAGATTTCTCCACTCCCGCCAACTCCTCTCATAACGCCCTCGGTGATTTCTTCAGACAGGCTCCACGAGGCGTCGAAGGAAGTGGTGTCGAGCATCGAAGCGATTGCAACACGTGGTTTTGCTCTTCCATCTTCATGAAAGCGGGTTACTTCCGAATCATTTCTCCCGCAGCTCACAGCCGCTAGACCCACCAACACCGCACCTAAATAACGCATACTTCCTCCACAGAATGTAAAACTTAAAATGTAACAGACCGAACAAAAAAACGGAAGAGTAGAAAAGAAAGAAAAAATAGATGTCTATTTCTTTTCTATTGCCAGAAGAGACGAATAGGGGGAAAGAGTTACCGGTGAAACTAGTTCTCCTCCGTTCTTGTGAAACTCCCAGTCTTCGGAGGTGAGGATAATAACGTGCCATTCTCCTGGAGGGAGTGTGAGAGGGAGGAGTTGGTCGCTGGTGTTGAAGGCGGCGTAGAGGGAGGGAGTGCCTTTGAGGGTGAAGGCGACGCAGCGGGAGGAAGAACTCCAGTCGGGTTGGAAGGGAGTGGAGGAGTGCCAGTCGATGTCTGCTTTGGTGAAAAAGGTGGTGCGGCGGAGCTGGGGATGCGTTTTGCGGAAGGCAATGAGAGAGGCAATGAATTGAAACATCTTCTGGTTTTCGGCGAGCTTGTCCCAGAGAAACCAACTGATCGGATTGTCCTGGACGTAAGGGTTATTGTTGCCAAGGCGCGTATGACCATAGGCATCTTCCATGAGGAGCATGGGAGTGCCTTGGGAAAGGAAGAGGGTAAGGAGAAAGTTGCGCATCTGCCTCTCCCGAAGAGCATTGATCTTCGGATCTTGAGTGGGCCCTTCGACGCCGCAATTCCAGCTGTCGTTTTGATTGGTCCCATCGTGATTGCGCTCTCCATTCGCTTCGTTGTGCTTGCTTTGATAGGAAACGAGATCGCGTAGGGTGAAGCCATCGTGGGCGGTGAGGAAATTGATGCTGCTGAGAGGGGTGCGATAGATCATATCGCTGCCAGAAAGAACATTGGCAAAAAAACCCGCCTTGCCGTCGGTTCCCTTAATGAAGCGGCGAACAATATCGCGGTAGCGGCCATTCCATTCAGACCAAGGACCCCATTGGGGAAAGGAGCCGAGCTGGTAGAGCCCAGCAGCATCCCACGCTTCGGCGATGAGCTTGGCGCGGCGGATGACAGGATCGTTGGCCATGGCTTTGAGAATGGGGGAGGGAGAGAGGGGAGTGCCTTTGGGATCGCGAGTGAAAACGGAGGCGAGATCGAACCGAAACCCATCGATATGCATCTCTTCGATCCAATAGCGCAGACTGTCGAGAATGAGTTGTTGAACGACGGGATGATTGGTGTTGAAGGTATTTCCGCAACCGGTGAAATTGAGGTAATTGCCGTGCGCGTCGTGCATATAATAGACGCAGTTGTCAATGCCCCGAAAATTGACATAGTAGTCTTTTTCTTTTCCTTCGCCGGTATGGTTGTAGACGACATCGAGAATCACTTCGATCTGGTTTCTGTGCAATTCGCGGACCAACGTTTTGAATTCGTAGATCGGATCGGCGACCGCATAGCTTTTTGTGGGGGCAAAAAAGTGGGTGGGATTGTAGCCCCAATAATTGGGCCCGTGCGCTTCGTCGAATTCAAAAATGGGCATCAGCTCGACCGCATTGACCCCGAGAGTTTTGAGATAGGGAATTTTCTCCAGAAAGCCGAGATAAGTTCCGGGATGGGCAACGCGGCTAGAAGGATCTTTGGTAAAACCGCGGACGTGCATCTCGTAGATGATGAGATCTTGCGAAGGGATTCGGGGAGAGTTGTCATTCTCCCAATTAAAGGAAGGCGGGAGCGCTACTTTCGTTTTGATCGGGTCGATGGGGATTTTCGCGTAAGGGTCGGAGAGCCAGACATTCGGGTTGTAGAGAAGCTCGGAAGGGCCCTGACATCGATAGGCATAGGAGGCATGAGGCGGGATGTTTCGGATCGCGATGTGCCATCGATCTCCCGTGCGCTGTAGAGGGACCTCTTCCCTTTTTCCATCCCAGAAAAGACCTAAGGTAACCGCCGTAGCATGGCTCGAAAAGAGGGAAAAATTGGACGTATCTCCCACCAGCGAAAGGCCTAACGGATTTGGAGATCCAGGACTGATTTGTAAGAGCGTGTTTACCATTCAAAAAAACAATTGTTCTATTACTTTCTTTAATATTGAATTTTAGTTTTGTTTCAACTAAAATATTGTGAGGAAAAGTCCTGTCTCGTTGAAAAACTCTCTTTTTTTAAAGGGAGAGAGATTTTCCTTGCGGGCAAGACCTGCAAAGCTTTATAAAAGTTTCTGCTCATTTTACAATATGTTAGGAGGAATCAATGTCCTATGAAAACGCCAAAGCGAACCTACGGGAATTTGGCAAGGAACTCAACTTAGAAGGGTTGGATTTCGATGAAAACAACACCTGTATTCTCGGGATCGACAATACCTTTTCCCTGCACATTACCTACGAACCTAATTCGGATCGCCTCTACCTCTATTCACCCATTCTCGATGGTCTTCCTAAAGAAGACAAGATCCTCTTGAAGCTCTTCGGGCGTTTGCTCGAAGGCTCTATGTTGGGCGGTCAGATGGCTGGTGGCGGTATTGGTGTAGCTCCCAAGGAAGAGCTCATCTTGATGCACTGCGTCATCGATATGGGTCTCGGCGTCGATGCGGCGGCTCTCCGTCGTTTCGCCCCTCTCTTTGTGGAAACGGTCGAGAAGTGGCGCGAGATCGTCAAAAAGATCATCGCTGGCGAAGATCCTGGCCCCTTCCAATTCCCCGTACCTCCTCCGGACCAAGCTGCCCAATTCGGCGGCGGCCCAAAACCCGGCGAGCGGTATATCAAAATCTAAGACCTATAAGCTCCCCTTTTCGGGGGAGCTTACAATACTGGCACTACGACTTTTTTCTCTTCGATCCCTTTTTGAACTTGCTTGACGCTGCTCATGACGGTCGAGTGGTCGCGCCCAAAGTGTTCCCCGATTTTCTGATAGGGCATCTTCAACCGCTCGCGGCACAGATACATCGCCACCTGGCGAGGCAACGCGCACTCTCTCATCTGCGATTTGCCAAGGAGATCCTCGCTTGGGATCCCATAATGGCTGGCCACCGCTTTGACGATCTGATCAAACGTAAGCGCCTTCTCCTCTTCTTTCTGCAGAAGATCTTTAAGGATGGCGCTGGCTCCCGTAGGCGTTATCGGCGCCCCTTTCATGCGAAGGGCTAAGGCGCGCAAAGCGAGGATCGGATCGCTCGGGAACTTCTCGATTAGAAAAGCGCTCATCTCTTCCGAAAGAGATTGCTTCCAGAGCTCCGCCTTCTTTGCCAAGATCGCTTTTCGATCTCCCTTTTCCAAGCCGAGCGAAATGCCCCATTCAAAGCGGCTGATGAGGCGAGGCTCTACCTCGTTCAACTGGGGTGGAGCTACCTGCGCGCTCAAGAGGATCAATTTTCCCAATGTATGCAAGGTATTGAACGTATGGAAAAACTCCTCTTGTGTCGCCGTTTTGCGCGAGAAAATATGGACATCGTCGACGATCAACACATCGATCTCGCGGTACACTTTCCGAAACGCCTGCATCTGCCCGAGTCGGATCGCTTGAACGACATGTTCGGTGAATGTCTCTGCTCGAACAAAAAAGACCTTCTTTCCCCTTTTTTGCAAGGCGTGCGCCGCCCCCATCAAGAGGTGCGTTTTTCCAGCTCCTGGAGGGCCATATAGGTAAATCGGATTGAACGGGGGTAATTCTTGCAACAATTTATAGACAACGAGATTTTGTTCCGAGGGGATGAAATGATCCAATAGCATTTCGGGATCGAGAGAGTCTGGTGAAAATGAAAGAACTCTCTTCTCTTCTTTCTGGACCACCGTCTTCTTGTCGACGCCCAAATGGACCCGGACGGGCCGCTGGTTATTGTTCAATAATCCCTTCAGACGGGGGCGGACGTGCTCTTCAAACCAGGCCACCTGGAACGAGTCGCGCGCTTCCAAGTAGATGTTCCCAGCGTCAAAGCGGGCCACTTTGGGGACCCACTCTCGCACCATTTCGGCTCCCAATTCTTGTTCCAATTGCGACAAAAATTGCTGCCAAGATTCCATTACACCTTCTTGGGCTCTCTTTGCATTTTTTTCATCATCCACACTTGCTGCGCGATGCCTAAAAGGGTCGAGAGCATGAAGTAGATGTTGAGGCCTGAGGGGAAGTTATAGAACATCACCGTAAAGAGGACGGCCATGATATTGCCCATCATCTTTTGCTGCTTTTGCGCATCGGACAATTGGCTTGCGTCTTTCGGCAACTTCGAGGTGAATCGTTGCTGCAAGAACATGGTCAGGCCCATTAAGATCGGCAGCAGGTGGAATTCATTGCCGAAGAACCAGACTGGCTGGCTCCAGGTAAACAAGACATCGGGCGCCGACAGATCGTCGATCCAACCCGGGATAAATACGGCGCCTCGCAGCGGAAAGCTCGACTTCAGCAGATAGAACATCCCGATCAAAAAGGGCATTTGGAGTAGGACGGGAAAGCAGCCGGTCAGTGGGTTGATCCCCGATTCGCGGTAGAGGTTCATCACCTCCATCTGCGCTTTGCGCGGATCTTTCTTATGCTTTTCCTGCACCGCCTTCACACGCGGGGCAATTTCTTGCATTTTGATCGAAGAGCGGATCGACCAGTTATTCAACGGGAACATCATCGCCCGCAGGGCAATTGTGAGCAGAATAATCGAAGCGGCCCATGAATGGGTGATCGTATAAAAGAGCTGCATCAACAGGAACAAAAATTTCGCAAACGGCTGAGAAATAAATGAAAACCAGCCCTGTAAA
>CAYNWC010000061.1:0-1532 GCA_964400805.1 uncultured bacterium
CCAATCCCAGGAGAACGCCCGATAAGAGGACGAGCTGGTTGATCGAGCTGAGATCGGGGAGGAGAGCCCCCCAGCTGAAGGTGATTTGAATGGGGCGGCCGGAGGTGATCCAGAGGGTGGCCATGAAGATGATCAACAGAATGGGGATGATGGTGCCGAAGAGAGCGGTGATCGAGCTGATCCATCCAGAGACGCGCATGCCGAGGAAGTTGATCCATGTGACGGTCCAAAAGGTGATGAGGATGGCGGCCATGATGTAGAATTTATTGTGGGCAAGCGCGGGGTCGAAGATATAGGCGAAGGTCGAGACGATGAAGGAGAGGATGGTCGGGTACCAGATCACATTTTCAATCCACTCGAGCCAGATGGCGAGAAAGCCGAGGCGCGGGCTGAGCCCCTCTCGCACCCAAGTGTAGACCCCCCGATCCGGCCAGCCCGAAGCGAGCTCCGCCGAGACCAGCGCGACTGGGATGAAGAAAAAGATGGAGGAGAGGACCAAAAAAACGATAGCGGAGAGGCCATATTCGGCAAGGAGGGGGAAGCTTTTGATGTTGCAGATCGCGCACACATTGATGAGCGCGATCATCCCCGCTGTCAGCGATCTTTTTTGGAGCATGGGGTCATTATAGGAGGAGGCCCCTCAAGTTTCAAGATTTTTGCCACCGCGGCCAGGTTAAGTAGGCGTCTTGTTTATTCATGGGGGTGGCATCCATATGGGTTGTTACCTTTGGACAGATCTCGAATATTTTGAGAGAGATCATGAAATCGGCCCCTTTTATTAGTTCGAGTTCAGGCCATTCTTTAATTTTAAAGAACCAGGAAGGAAGGTCTGTCATTCCCAAGCCTGTCAGGTCTAAAACGGATCCGCGGTTTCCATTTGATAGGGAGTCGAGAAGTTCAGGAATGGTTCGAGGCAAGAAAGGTTGCGGGCAAGAAGCCCCGATGGCATAGAGAGCTCGGTAGCCGTTTTTGAGGTTTTGAAGGTAACGTTCCGCCACAAGTCGCTGCGGTCTTTCCATTTCTGGAGTAATTGGAAATTCGAGTAAGGGAATAGGCACATTGAGGAGTTTGGAAACGGCCCAATACTGCGGGACGAGGAGCGCCTGAGGCTCTGTTTGATCTTTCGATGCTTCAGCAAATGCGATTCGACGGAGTTCAGGGTCGAATGCAGTATCGAATTGGATGGCTACATCGGGGCGCTGACTTTGAAAATCGAGCAGAGAGAAAAAGTCGATCCCTGCACAACCGAGCACATCGAGAGATTTGAGATTTGGATCTTTGTTTAGCCAGTTGAGACCGATGGGGGAAATGTCGTGGCAGAAAGAGAGGTCGATATGGACGCTCTGATTCTTTTTTAGATTCCCCAACTTCTCCAAAACTCGATCGGTTACGGGCATGCCCGCTAAGACAATCTCGGGTTCGGTGATTTCTTTAAAATCGAGATTCCGAAGCAGAGCGTCTTCAGTCAATTCAGGTAGATTTCCAAGAAACTCTGGGGGGAGCGGAGGAAGGAGGGGATTGCCCTGGAGAGC
>CAYNWC010000061.1:1542-7624 GCA_964400805.1 uncultured bacterium
AGTGGGTAAGGCCTAAATAAGAAAAGTCGAGCGCTCGTGTTTTAGGGGCGAGATCGAGGGGAGCCAGATTTTTAAGGGCTTTTTCCTGCTGCATTTTGATTTCTGCCAGGTCATTGCCATCGGACTCAGGGAACTCAACAGCTTTGGTTTGGAGCAACTTGATGAACTCAGCGATGTTTGCGGGTACCTCCTCTTCGATCGGCCTTTGCAATCCTTTTGTTTTTTCTTTGCCTGCATCTCTACTTTGGTTGATGAAAAAGCCTACATCGAAGAGATGGGAGATGATCGCATGGGCGGCTCTTTCATAGTTCTTTTTCACTTGGAGAACCAGGTCGGCCCAAAGCCATTTTTCTTTGGTGATTTCGTCCGCATCGAATCCGTGTCGTCCTAATTCTCTGCGATAAAAGGCTGAGATCGCATCGGGATCGTCCTTGTCTGTCTCTTGGAAAACAAGGGGTTTTGGCCAGTCTTGCAAAAGGCGATCCACTTCTTTGAGGATTAATTTCTTTGTAGAGCTATCGCAAACATTTGTTCCGCCTTCTATGATTATATCGATTCGGGCTCGTTTTTTAAATTCCTCGATGTCAAAGTGCGTGATGCGCGGACAGCCGATAAGACGGATGGATTCGAGCTGCTTGTGCTCGATGAAATGGCGCAACCCTTGCCAGCTGAGTTCTCGGCAGTAGGAGAGATCGACTCTCTTTAACGAAGGCAAAGCCGCTAAAGCTTTTGCTGCTTTGTTGGAGACTGGCATGCCAGCAAGGTACACATCTTCTAGTTCTTGCAGGACTTGTCTCTCTCCGATCGGAGTGAAGAGCATTTCTAATGCCTTGGCGGGCACTGCGCATTTGCCCAGGTGCAAGGTTTTCAGCCCATCGAGGTGTCGCAGAGAGAGGATGCCGCCTCGGGAAATGCCCGGGCAATCGTAGAGTCGGACTGTATGCGGAAAAGAACCTTCTTTCACAAAGCCATCCACCAGAGCAGTCAACTGGTCATTGGCAAAAACAGGACCCTTTTCTTGCAAAGAGAACGAGAATTTCTTTAATTTTCTTTCAGATAGTGGCCGCCGTCCCTCTTCGGTAAACTTCGGACAAAAACCGATTTCGACGGTATGCAGATTGGGGAGCTTTGCCAATTTAACAAGCGCAGCATCGGTCAAGTTGATATTCATAAATAAGGCTACGTTCTCTACGTAGCGAAATTTTTGAAGGAGGGCTTCCAAAACGTCATCCGTAATATCCGTATAGAAGAGGTGCAAGTTTTTGACTTTTGCAATCTCCTGTTCGCTTACATTCTGGTTCAGGATGTCCTTTGCCGACATGGGTATGTGTTCAATCGGAATCTGCGCATGAAAGTCTGGGCTATAGATCATATCTCCGTTCGCCATCTCTCGAACGGGGAATAGCTGTTTCATTCTCAAGGCATTCAATGTATCTTCTACACCGATTGAGGGCGGCTCTTTTTGCAAGAAGAGAGCGTCTTCTCGATCGACTAGTTTGGTCAAATTGATTCCTGAGATGTCCCTTAGCGTTCCGTTGTCAAATTGCCTTTCGATCAAAAGGGGATGGGGAAGGCTTCTATTTCCAAAGAAGAAGCGGGGAAGAGACGCATTGGAAAGGATTCCATCCCCTTCGGCTAAAGAGGGAGGAGGAGGCACCTCTCTAATCAAGCCTAATTCAAAACGGTCTCACTCATCAGCGTCTCCCCGCGTTACTGTGAATGGCTCTTTTCTTCCTTCATTGAGGCTCTCGATGGTCTGCTCCGTGATTAGAGGACACTCTTTGAGTTTCACCAAGAAAGAGCGATTTCCAGGAACTTCCTTGAAGCATAACAAGGCCTCGGGAGTTAACCCTTCTGAGAAGCTTAAATCGACCTTCTCTAAGAGAGGGGCCGCAACCAATTTACCGAAGGTATCTGGAGAGTTGATAGGAACCTTTGTAGAGAGAGAAAGCGCGGTGAGTTCGCTCATGTCTAGCTCTTGAAGCAGACGATGGATGCCTATTTCTGTAAGTCCAGGGCAAAAGCGAATCTGGAGCGTTCTCAACTTAAGTGAGTCTATCGCTCGGAGCGCGTCATCTGTCAAATCGGGATTTATGTCTAAACTGAGGTGTTTGACATGGGAAAAACGGCGAGCGATTGCGGTGAGCTGCCCATCGGAGATATCGGTATTTTGGAACGAGAGTCGACTCACTTTTTCGATATCCTCTTGGGAAAAGTGGTAGTTTTGAATATCAGTCGGATCGGCATAGATGGGGTGGATTGGCAGATATGTTTCATCGTCCAGCGATACTTGTCTTTGGGGCCTGGCCAGTCCAGATCTATTTGGGAAAAGTTCGTTTAACCCCTCTCCATTAAGTGTATCTCCAGAAATGACGTTCAAATGGATATGGCGCTCCACTGTCTGTGTTCCAGATAAATCGGGAAGATCCATAAATGGATTAGAAAGCGCTGTTTGATCACGCCCTGCTATGAGCGCCTCTTGCATTAAACTTCTAATGCTCTTTGGCCATCTTTCCAAATCTTTAATTAATCCTTTATCGAAGGAATTTTTCCGTTCTCGTGGAGTCGTAGTTTCAGGAAATTTTTGTTCGCGCTCTTCTTTCTTTCTCGGTGTGGTTGATTGAGGTCTTGGCGTTTCTGGGTCGCTTTTAAGATCAATGCCTCCATAGTCTGCGAGAAGTTGTTCCTGTGTTTTCTTGAGAATGGATCTAGGAGTTGGCGTGCCAGATTTCGGTGTTGTTGGCGTATTAGGGCCGAAGGAAACCGAGGGGGAGGACTTCTTGCGCTGTGGAACTCCGAGATTTGTGTCCGAAGCGGGTCTCTCTCGGTGTGGAGTCACAGGCAAAGCAGGAGGAGGGGGCGAAGGAATATGAGGAATTAAAGAGCCATTCAGCGGAATAGAAATTGTTGGAGCAGGAGTAGAGAGCGTCGGAGAGGGTGCTTTAGGAAGATCGAACGGGGGAGATAGATTGTGGGCCGGAGAGGAAATCGGAGTCATTTCTGTCTCTCTTTCCCTCGCGAAAGGGAGCGGGGAAACGCCCGCAGTGTCTAGAATGCCCGTCACATCTGGCTGTAAATCCCTGGGAGAGTACAAAGGGCTGCTTTTGTCCTCAAAAACGGCAGGGGAGAGGTGTGGAGAATCGCCGCTCTTTCCATCACTGCGAGGAGTTTTAGAGTCAGAAACTGGTTCTGTAATAATCGAAAGAGGTTTCTTGCCCTTTCCATCTTCGCGGGGAGTTTTATTTCGAGATTCAGCCACTGTTTTGGGTGTAATCACCGGAGGCGGAGAAAAGTCCTGTTCTGTAAATGCGGGAAGTGGAAGATGAGGTTTCTCCGTGCGGCCTGAATAAGTGGATGGTCTCTGTAAGGGTGGTTTGGAGAAAGAAAACGGAGAAGGCCCCTTAGGGGATTTTGGAGATTTGGCGGTTGCATTTCTCCTTGATTTATCGGCGCTCGTGGTGCACGCATACCCTGGTCTGGCTTGGGGCGCCGGGAGAGCCGCTCTCTCTGCTAGACTCAGTCGCGGTTTTTCTTTTCTTTCTATAGGAGGGGACGATAAGTGGGGAACCGGAGTGCTTGGCCTTGGCACTCCTCCTCTAATAGGGGTGGGCTCAGAAGAGCCAATCAAGCGAAGAGACTGCTGCCTTGTGACGCGACCTTTGAGAGAATTTGAAGAGGTCTTCCCTTCCGTAGTCTTAACTGAAGTAAGTAACCCAGACCTTGTTCTTTCTAACTTGGGCACTCCATTGACCGCTGACATAAAAAACCCCCCTTCGCTTTTTAAAAGAGTGCAAAGAGTACTCAAAGAAAGAGTATTTAGTAAAGGATTTTTTTAATGGACGTAGGCGCGAAGCCAGTAGGGATGGCGCAGATCTCTTTCGTAGCGCCCTGTTTCTGGATTGTAGATTTTGACGGGGTCGAGGTTTTCGCCGTAGCAGCGCTGCAGGTATGTTTTCATGTCGCGGGGGACAAAGACCTCAACGCCATCGAAGAGCATTTTCTTGAGGGGAAAGACCGTCTCAAAGGCCACTGGCGCCTTGAAGCGCCGCTCCCGAATCTTAAACCATTCGGGGAAGAACATGTTGGTCTCGACGGAAAAGATGTAATGGAGTTCCCGCTTTTCCGGAAAGATATCAAAGTGGTAGATATCGATCATTGTGCCGCTTTCGCGGATGTAGACTTTAAGAAAGCTGTCGGGGTGATCGCGCGTCGACCAGTCTTGGGTGTGATACTTATTCGGATCGAGTTTGTTGAGGATATGGACGATATTTTCAAAGTCGTTCTGGAGGACGGCGATATCGATATCCCCATCCCAGGGAATGACGCCTCCATAGCGATAGGCGCCGAGACAGGTGCCGCAATCGACCCACCAGGGAATGCCGGCTTCATTGAAGAGGAGTGTGATTTCAGCGAGGGCTTTTTTTTCTACGGCCAGAGTTTTCTCATCGCCCGGGCGGCGGGTAAAGCCCATCGGTTCTTGCCATTCGGCAATCTCTCCTAGGGCTAGCCCCATGCTGCGATACATTGCTTGATGGGACTGCGTTTTGATCGATCTTTTGGCCGCCTGCAGGGCTTTGAGTCTTTCTCGGCCCGATTGACTCAAGAGGCTCACCCCTTTGACGGCGGTTCCTAAAATGAGACTGGGAGGGAGAGCGGCGATGCTGGCGGCGGTCTTGAACCAAAAGGCTTGCTTGTAATCGAATCGCCGGACAAATTTCCAGGTTCCGTCAGCTTGGGGCACTGCTTCTTGCCCTACCAGAATGTATTGGAGAGGGGAGAGGAGCGTATTACCCACCCATTCGCACCCCGTCGCATCGCGAGCGGCTACATTGAAGTAGAGATCGGCCGATAGAGTGAAGTAGGAACAGACGAGGGGCATGAAGAGCGTGATCATCGTATCGACGAAGAAGTCCCAGAGCCTTTCCCCCATAATCGTCGATATAAGGAAAGCCATTTCAGAATGCAAGCGCTAATCATTTTTAAAGAGGTCGTTGAATTTCCCCTTGGCTGGTTTTTGGGTGGGGGATGCTCCTCTTCTCGGTTTAAACTCTTCGCAGAAATTGGCCGCCTCCCGGTCGCGGACAAAGTCGGTTCCGGGAACGGCGCAATCATTGGGTTTGCCGGGCGCGTAGTAGTGGCAGTTGGTGCAGGTGTGAAGATCGATCCCGCAATGGGGACATACATCGCGAAAGCCCACCTTGACCGGACCCTCGCTCACCACCCGCGCGCACTTCCAACAATTCATTTCTTGGCCGGTTGGAGAAGTTGGACGCGCCCTTCAAGAGGTTTCGGCGGACCGCCCTGTGGTACTAAACGGCCGTTAATTTTTTGCAGGGGCCCCCTTCCCATGGCTTGATAACGTTGCAAGGCTCTTTCCTCTTTGGATAGCACTCTTTGGGGAGGATTGGGATCGATTTGTCGTGTCATAGGGTTCTTTGGATTATTTCGGCGCAAGAGCATACCAAGATTTTCGGTTTTTTGTATACTCTGTCTTAAAATGCGCAACATCTGCTTCGTGTCCCTCTGGTTTCTCTCAAGCCTCTCTGCGGCTTGCCCTCCCGACTTGCTCTCGTTTGCCATCGGCGCCTATGATTTTTACCGGCCCAAGCACCGAACTTTTGAGTTTGAGATGGAGTACAAGTTCCACGTCAAGCGTTTCCGATCGCCGAATCAGTACCTTGAGTTTCGTCCCCTCGTTGGTGTCATGGCCACCACAAAGGGGAGCTTCTATGCGTATCTTGGGATCAACTTCGATCTCCTCTTCTGCGACCACATCCTCTTTGCTCCCGGCTTCGCCGCCGGCTACTATGCCCAAGGTGGAGGAAAGAACCTCGGCTTCCCTCTCGAGTTCCGCTCGGGGGTTGAACTTGCCTGGCAATTCTCCGACTGGCACCGCCTCGGCATCCATTTCTATCACCTCTCCAATGCGAGCCTCGGTCACCGCAATCCAGGAGAAGAGTCTCTAGTTCTGTTTTATGATATTCCTCTGATTAAAGGGTTTCCGTTTATTAGAGATAATTAATATCTCGATTGTTTATAATAAGGCATAGTCCGCGGGAGTTTATTATGAGTCAGGAATTTC
>CAYNWC010000062.1:0-765 GCA_964400805.1 uncultured bacterium
TAAAACCAGCCCTGTAAACTCAATGCCGAGACATATTCGGGATTGTAGTGCTTGACCGGATCCTCATACAGCGCATCCAGTTCTTTCAACAGGCTCGTGTCATAGGGGCCGGCGAACACTCGATAGGAGCCACTTTTCAGCGGCAAGAAGGTCTGGTAGCCCGGATAGTTCTCCGCCGGGTACAACTGGTATCGCGGATCGATCAGCGTCAATCGCGTCGGCAATTGGGTTCCCTCTACCTGCGCGGTCCGATATTCCTGGGCTTTCCCCCCGAGCGGATCCATAATCACGCCCAAGAAACCATTGCAGTTGCTGATCCAATTCACGTTCGTGTTGGACACTTGGATCGGCCCTTTTTTCGGCAGATCGACCGTATCCACATCGCTCGCTCCATTCTTTGTCATCTGTACGCGCAGCAGCGGGCTGTAGGAATTGGCTACAATTTCCACATCGGGCACACCCGAGCCGAGCCACAATCCACTCGCATCGCCCTGCACATCCAAATCCAAGTTGAAGCAATAAGGGCCATTTCTCTCCGCGGGAATCGTATACCTCTTCGTGACCCTCGCGCCCCCTACATTCCCCTGGAATTCGATCAGGTCCTTCTCCAGTCGCGTCATCCGGAACGACCCTTGATCTGCCCCCGCAATGTTCAATGCGTAGTATTCGGGAGAGATCGAGCCTCCATTCAATCCCCGCCGCAGCAGGGGATAATAGCCCCCCAACTTGCCTTCCGACCGATCCCCCTCTGCCGACGTATACCCA
>CAYNWC010000062.1:775-7466 GCA_964400805.1 uncultured bacterium
GGAAGCGGGCGTTTTGGGGGGATTCGGCCAAGATTTGCCGGTCGAAGTCGATTTCTTTGACGTAGCTATTCGAGCCAGCCGTTTTCAGGGGGAGGTTGATCTCGGCCAAGCTGCCGCCGGCGCTCGAGAAGACCAACTGTTGGTATTCATTTTCCAGGACATAGAACGTTTCATCGCTCCGGCTTACAGGCTGATTTTGGGCGATCAGCTTCTTAGGCGCCTCTTGTTGAACAACTTGTGCAACAGGCTTTGCGTCTCCTTTGAAGTATAGTTGTACGCCAAAGAAGGCCAAGCTCACACACACCATGAAGAACAGAGTCCGCTTATCCATAAACCTCACAAGCAATTAACCCCTAAAGAGTATCAAAAAGGAAAAAGGAAGGGAAGGAAATATCCTTACAACTACGCATCAGAGAGCGGGAGTAGTCATTCGGAAGGTTTTTTGTGCATGTTTCTTAAACAGGATTGGAGGGTTTCGACGAGGATACAGTGGTTCGCTCCTCTCTGATCTGATTTAAAAGGCCTTGCTGCAATTCTTTTGAAAGTTGGTAGAGCGCGTCTCGGCGTCCGCAACGGATGGCGCTTGACGGTTCCAGTTTCCAGGTCTTCTCTTCGAGGGGAAACGTCTGTTTGGGTGCGAATAAGAGCGGGTAGCGTCTAATCGCGCGAATAAACCCCTCTTTGTCTAGGGGAGGTCCCTCGAAGCAATGGAGGGCTTCGTTGTACGAGTATACAGCGGTTTGAAACCGAAAGAGAGGGAGGGCTGTCTGTTCCACGCGCGCTATAAGAAGGGAGGGATCTGGTTCACCGATGACACGAAATGAAAATTGCGTTCTTTCAGGGTTTAATAGAATCCGTTCTTCTACTTGTTCAGTCAGCCTCTCTTCCCACCCATCGGAAAGTGCAATTCCTGGAAATTTCTTCAGATCTTTTGCAAATTCACAACCAACCCGCTTGTATTTTAGTTTGAAGCCCTCCGGGTTCTGACAGACTTGAGAAACGATCAAACGAGGTTCATATTCATCCGTGGAGGGAAACAAGCGAAATCGGAGATCTTTTAATTTTGCAAAAGAGACCGACTTCCCCGACAGATCATTGATGATCGCCCTATCAATGCGGCTTTCAGTGAAAAACATCTCTTTATTTATCTTTATAGACATGCGTAAATTATATCACAAAATTAGATGTCATTAAATAATTATATTATGTTTTATAAGTCGCTTTTAATTAATATGTTAAGAGAAAAGACCGGGGCCCTGCCCCGGGGGGGTAGAGACGTGAAGGATGGAAGGAAGGCTATTTCGGGATAAGCGCAGTCTTGGAATGGGCTGCGTGTACGATTTTGGCTAAGGTCTGGATTGTTGGGTTTTTATTTTTCAAAAGTTTGTATATCGTTGAACGGGGAACTCCCGCCTTCTTGGAAAAGTTTGATACATTCAATGCTTCCAGATGGCCTTCGATGACCTCAATAAAACCGGCGGGATCATTTTCAATCAGACATTGCATAATCGCAGTGCCTATTAGTTTGATATCGACTAATTTCTCAGCGGCGTTGAAAGGTTTAATATCTTCTCTTAAAGAGATTTCGGAAAAATTCTTATCTTTACTTTCCATAGATCATTTGACCTTTTCGACTTAGTTTATCCTATCTCTTCCTTTGTCGAAAATAGGTAACGTCTCGTCTTGATTAAGCCGTTCGTTCTTTCATCAGCTCAGAGGCGCGAAGCGCGCGAAAGGGAGACACAGATGACGAGAGAAGAAATAAATAGAATAAGAGAAAAAACCGGGACCTTGCCCGGAGTTAGAGAGATAAGGCTCCAGTTCGCGAAGCGGGGGATAGGGGGACGGAGGGAAAGGGCTTCCCTTTCCCCCCGGTACTGCGGCTTACTCTTCTCGGGTCTGTTGGAGTTTGGCTTCGAGGGCGGTGAGGAAGTTGGCAAAGGCGGGGGTAGCGCGGAGGTTGTCGAGCCAGGCGTCGTCGAGGAGCTCGTCGATGGGAGGGAGGGAGCGAACGGAGAGAGCTTTCTGGACGAGCTCGAGCGATTCGGTGAGACGGCCAAGGATGGAATAGAGGCTGGCAAGGGTATAGTAGGCGCCGGTGCTGCCAAGATGGCCCGCACGAGTGATTTTTTGCTCGGCATCCATATAGAGCTGATTCATAAAGTCAGTGTCGAGGGTGTGATGCGCGAGGTTGATGAGGCAAATACCCCAGTCAAGCCAGGCTTGATCGCTCTCTTCATCTTGACGGATCGCAAGGCGGTAGAAGTGAATGGCTTTTTTGTAAAACTCCGACTCGCCGGCGATGTGACCGAGCTGAACGTAGGAAAGAGCGATGCGATGGTGAATGCGGGGAAAGTCGGGATCGATGAGAAGGACATGGGAAAAGATCTCAATGGCGCGAGAAAAGGGACTCTCTTCTTGGGTGAAGTCGCCAAGCCATTCGAGGGCGCAGGCATATTCAAAGAGCCATTCGGGATGATGAAGAATAGTGTTCTTGTGGTTCTGAAGGAGGAGCTCGAAGAGAGAGAGGGATTGCTCAAGAGAGGGGAAATCGTCGAGCATTTCGCTGAATTGGGCGAGGCAGCAGGCAGCGTCGAAGAGAAGGGCAGGACAGGCGGGCTTGAGATCAAGGGCGCGGGTGAGGAAACGATTGGCTCGCTCGATGAGGTCGTCGTCGTGGGTGAGGTCGGCGTAGTATTTGTGGGCGAGACCAAGGGCATGCCAGAGCTCGGGGTCGGTCCGGTCAATGGAGAGGCCGTATTGGAACTTCTCGATGGCCATTTCATAATAGTCGGCCTCTTCATAGTAGCGGCCCATGGAGGTGAGGCAGAGACCGTAGGCGTGCCAGAGGTCGGGATCGTCGGGAAAGGATTCGGTGGCCTTGAGCACTTTCTGCTCGGCTTCGACGAGGAGGTCGAGGCGGGAGGTGATCATGCCGAGGAGGGAAAGGCATTCGACCCATTGGGCGATGATGGCGGAATCGTCGGAATCGAGCTGGGCGGCGCGGGCGCATTTTTCAATGCTGAGGCGGAGGAGCTTGGGGTCGCTGTTGTGGCGGCCCGATTCGCCGAGGAGCTGCCCCCAACCGAGCCACACTTCGGGATTGCGAGGAGACATTTTAGAGGCGGTGGCGTAGGCGTCGGATGCCTTGGAAACATAGCGCTCATCGAGGGTGTTGATATAGAGCTGAGAGTATCCTTCGGCAAGGGACATCCAGCCGTCGAAATAGAGGGGAGAGGCTTGGACCGCTTTTTGGAGATATTCGATCGATTGGACGTAGAGGCGCGCATCGTTGATGAGGAGCCCCATCTCAAGGTAGGCTTTGCCGCAGTCATTCCAAAATTCGGGGGAAGGGTTGGGTTGATGCTGGGTGGAGGTTTGGAAGGCTTCAATGGCGAGGCGGACGTCGAGCGCTTCGCCCGAGTGTTGGGCGATCTCAGACCAGGCGATTCCATAGTCCCAATAGAGCTCGGCGAGAAGCTCGGAGGACTGCCCTTGGGATAGGTCAATCGCCTTGAGATACTTTTCCTTGGCCTCGAGGAGGAAGTGGTGCTCTTCGTGAAAGCGGCCGAGTTGGAGAAGGACGTTGCCCCAAGCGACCCACTCCTCAAAAAAAGTATGATTGATCTGGGTGGCGATTTTAAAATTTTTGCTGGCGAGGAGAAGCGCCTTTTCCTTGCCCTCTTCAGACCCATGTTCAAAAAAGGCGAGCCCTTGCCGATACCAAATCTGGGGATTATCTCTGTAGAGTTTGGAGGCCGCCTCAAAACAGGAAAGGGCGTTGAGGTTGCCGTGGAGGAGAGCCATTTCCCCTTGAGAGAGGTAGCGGAATGCCAACTCTTTTTTTTGCTCGTCGGGCAGCAGGTCGGCCTCAATCGCCTCTCTTGGAAGAGAGGAGGAGGCGACCGCTTTTCGAGGGAAGAACCGGGCAAAAATCCGTCTGAGGGGGGTGGCTTGTAGGGTCATATTAGTCCGCGATTATGTTTAGGGACAAAGCAGCGGATTATAATTAACGCTATTTTTTTTGCCCAGCTGTCTTCTTAATTTATTGATCTTTAAGAGTTTGCGACAAAATAAATCGATTTATTTTAAAATCGTTTCTCGGAAGTTCATCGACACAATAAAGAGCGATGGGGATTTTATATTTGGGAAGACGTTCTCGCAAAGCGGTTTGCATTTGTTTGAGCGCGAGGGGCGCTTGCGTGCGGACAAAAGCGACGGGGCGTTTGCCGAATTCGGGATCGTCTTTGGGAAGAACGACGGCTTCGAGGATTTCGGGAAGGGAGAGAAGTTCCCGTTCGATTTCTTCGGGCTGAATGTTTTCGCCGCCGGAAATGAACATCCAATCTTTGCGCCCTTTGATGAGGAGTTGGTTATTTTTCCAGGCGCCGAGATCGCCGGTAGCAAACCAATCGGAAGGAGGAGGCTCGCCGAGATATCCTTCGAAAAGGCAAGGGCCGCGGACGCAGATTTCGCCGTCGGAAGCGAGGCGCAGTTCGCGTTGCGGCAAGATGTGGTGATTGAGCACGACCATGGAGCCCATTTCGGTGAGGCCGTAGGTGACAGAGACGGGAAGGTGTTTGGGATAGGAGGCGATGGGGGCGCCGCCGAGGAGAAGGCAGCGGAGGTGTTTGTAGACGGGAGTGGCGCGATAGAGATGCGTGGGGACGTAGGAGAGATGGGTGATGTGGGGAGAATCGTCGAGGACGATGGTGGCTCGGGCGAGGACGCAGCGGAGGACAATGCCGATGCCGCCGACGTGATAGAGGGGCAATGTGAGGCGCCATTGGTCATTGGGGCGCAGATCGAGAGCGGGGAAAGCACTGCGGGCGTTGGCGAGGAGACTAGAAAGGGAGAGGAGGGCGATTTTTGGTTTGCCAGTGGAACCGGAAGTGTAGAGGAGAAGGGAGCGCGGGGGAGGATGAGAGATGAAGGGAGTTTGGGGGAGGCGGGGATTGATGGGGAAGAGGCTCTGGTTGCGGCGCCATGCGGCAAAGAGAGAGGCGATGAGAGGGAGGCTTGGCAGCTCTTTGACGAGGAGAGGCGGCGGAGGGAGTTGATCGACGTAGCGATCGAGCTCGGCAAAGGTGAGAGAGGCGTCGCGTGAGAGAATGGCGAGGTGGTTGGGGGCGTCGCGGGCCGCCTCTTTTAAAGGACAAGGGGACATAGTTTGGATAGGTCGATGGGTGGATGAGAGACGTTCCAAGAAAAGAAGCCCGAATGGGTTTGGATCGGTGTGGTGAGAAGGTCGGTTTTGACGGTATCGAGGCCGATGGGAGAGGAGAGATTGAGTTCGTGCGCAGCGCGGGCGATGTGGAGGAGGCCGAGGCCCGATTCGTAGGAGGAGCTGAGAATGAGATCGAGATGCGTGGAGGGAATGGCGCCGACGATGGTGGGTTTGACGACGAGAGCCTTGAGCGTGGGGATCGCCGCCCAAGGTTGAGAAATCGACTCGTCGAGCGCGATGGGAAAGTGGGTGATTTCGGAAAAACGGATGAGCTCTTCAAAGGTGCGCACCGGCTCTTCGAAGTAGTCGAAATCGGTCGGTTTGAAATGGCGGGCGAAAGAGAGAGCTTGGGACAAAGTCCAGGCGCGGTTCGCATCGAGGCGGAGGCGATAGGAAGGGTATCGCTTAACGAGAGTCACTGCGTCTTCGGGAGAGAGGTGGCCCACTTTGAGTTTGAGGGTGGCGCAGTCGGGCTTGGGGGTGTGAAGGGCGGCGAGGGGGAGATGGACGGAGCGGAGCGGTTTTTGCGCGCAGGCGATGCCCCATTTGACGGAAGGAAGCGTTGCCCGGGAAAGATTGGGGAGAATTTCCAAAATTTCGGCTTTGGCCTCTTCAAAGGTCTCGCGGCTGAATCCGGGAAGTGGAGCGATTTCGCCAAAGGAGTCGCCACATTGGAGGATCAGTCCTTTGCGCGGGGGAAACGCATACTCATATAGCTTCAGCATAGAAGACAGAACGCAATGGTGTAGAGGAAGAGGAGGAGGGCGCTGCCTTGGAGGACGGAGAGGAGTTCGAGGGGATCGCGGAAGAGGAACGCTTTTTGGATCCAGGGAAAGGAGAGGGGGAGAACGAGAGAAGCGAGGCGAAGGCGGGCAGGGGCGCGATAGGCCAAGACGAGAATGAGGGGGATGAGCGCAGCGAGGGCGATGGAGAGAGCGTACTCCCAGCTCCCAAAGGTGCGTCCGAAGCGGACGATGAGCGTTTTTTTCTCGGCGAGGCGATCGCTTTTTTCATCGCGGAGATTGTTGGCGATGAGGATGGAGCAGGAGAGAAGGCCGGGCGCGAAGCTAGCGATGAAAACGGGGAAATGGAGCGCGCCTGTCTGGAGGAAATAGGTGCCACAGGTAGCGACGGGGCCAAAGAAGATGAGGACCAGGAGCTCCCCTAGGCCGAGATAGCCGAGCGGCTTCGGGCCCGCCGTATAGAGAATGCCAAAAGCGACGCAAAGGGCAGCGAGCAAGATACTCCAAAGACCGGCGAGGACCATGAGAGGGACGGCGATGAGGAGTGCGAGGCCAAAGATCAGAAGCGTCGCCATGAGCATCGAAGAGGGAGCGATCCACCCTTCTTGCGTGGCTCGCTTCGGGCCGTTGCGCAATTTAGAGTCGGCTCCATTGACAAAGTCGAAATAGTCGTTGGCGTAATTGGTGCCAATCTGAATCAGCAGAGAAAAGAGGAGCGTGA